>NZ_JBJPHU010000137.1:0-16419 GCF_052939515.1 Phormidesmis sp. 146-33 | reverse complement strand
GCGCTTCTGCAACGTTCAAATTGATGATCTGCCCCTCAACAACCAGGATTGCGGTCAAAATTAGTGCGTGTAAACTGTTTTTTAAGTTGAGTTGTACACCCGCTCTTTTTGCCCAAGTCTTATCGCTAAATCATTTTTTCGACGTTCTGTGACCGCTCTCTTAAATTTCCTTGAATAAACAAATGGCGACTATTCTAGTAATCGAAGACGAGGACATCATCCTTGATAATCTACTAGAGATTTTAGAGTTAGAAGGCTTTCAGTCGATCGGGGCAGAACACGGAGCCGCTGGGATTGCCAAAGCCAAAGCCTATCGACCCGATATCATTCTCTGCGATATTAGAATGCCCGAACTCGACGGTTATGGTGTCCTTGAAGGTCTACGCCAAGACCCTGACACGGCGACGATTCCGGTGATTTTTCTCAGCGCTAAGGGCGATCGTTCTGACGTTCGTCGCGGCATGAATTTAGGAGCCGATGACTATTTGACGAAGCCTTGTGCCATCGCTGACTTGCTAGAAGCTATTCAGTCACGCCTTAAAAAAAAAGCAGTCCTCTTACAGACTTATAGCCAGTCGTCGCACTCATTTTTGCAGTCGATCGCGCATACTGACTCGTTGACCAATTTGCC
Source organism: Phormidesmis sp. 146-33 (assembly GCF_052939515.1). Lineage (NCBI taxonomy): Bacteria > Bacillati > Cyanobacteriota > Cyanophyceae > Leptolyngbyales > Leptolyngbyaceae > Phormidesmis > Phormidesmis sp. 146-33. Next base: position 15,788 of record NZ_JBJPHU010000137.1, on the reverse strand, counting down.
TAGTCGCTTTCTGCTTCACCAGCATCTTCAACGGGCGATGGAGCAGTCAAATCAAGAGCAGTCGATCGCGGTGCTCTGTGTCAATGTCAATCGGTTTAGAACCATCAATGCTACCTATGGTCATGGAATTGGCGACGAGTTGCTGCAAACGATCGGTCAGCGGCTCCAAAAAACTGTCCAATCAGCCAGTCTCATTGCTCGCATGGGTGCCGATGAGTTTGGGGTAGTTTTGACAAGCGTCCTTGATCAGCAAGCGGTTGCGGATGTTGCACAACTGATTTTGACGGCAGTGACAAGCCTCTATTCTCTCAAGGGACACGAGATCAGGGTGCAGGTCAGCATTGGGGTTGCCTTACATTCTCGACATGCCAAAAGTTCGGAAGAGTTGGTCTTGAGGGCAGAAACGGCGAGGCGCTGGTGTCAAAAGCAGGGACAGAGCAGCTATATGTTTTATAACCTGACGATGGATGCGGTGGAGGCCGAGCGGCGATTAATTGAGTCTGACCTGGGTAAAGCGCTTGAGCAGTCAGAGTTTCAGCTTTATTATCAGCCACAGGTCAACCTGATGACGGGTCAGATTGTGGGCGTGGAGTCGCTGATTCGCTGGTGTCACCCTCAGCGGGGAATGATTCCGCCGAATGCGTTTATTCCGGTTGCCGAAGAGATGGGGTTGATTATTCCGATCGGCGAGTGGGTGTTAAGAACGGCCTGTCTACAAGCGCAACAGTGGCAGCAGATGAGTCTTCAACCGCTTCAGGTCTCGGTTAATTTGTCGATGCGTCAGTTTCAGCAGGCGGATCTGGCGCAACGGGTGGCGCAAATTTTGCAAGAAACGGGGCTTGCTCCTGAGTTATTGGTCTTGGAACTGACCGAAACTTGTCTGATGAAGGATGTAAATTCGACGATCAAAACGCTGCGATCGCTCAAGAAGATTGGTGTAGAAATCTCGATCGACGACTTTGGGACGGGCTATTCATCGCTCAATTATCTCAACCATTTGCCGATCGATACGCTCAAGATGGATCAGACGTTTGTGCGGGAGGCAACGGTCAACCGAGGGGCGGCGGCAATCTCGACCGCAATTATGGCGATGGCTCAAAGCCTGAAGCTAGAAGTGATTGCAGAAGGGGTCGAAACGCATAAGCAACTGCTCTTTTTGAGGGAGATTGGCTGTCAAGCGATGCAGGGGTTTCTCTACAGTCCGCCGCTCCCTGCGGATGAGTTGCAGCCGTTATTGAGAACCGATCGACGCTTACAGATGATCAGCGCTTGCTCTAAAGGTTGATGACGGCGGGTGGATCACTGCTCGACACTTGCTGGAATAGAAATGGGTATTGCAGATAACAGGGATGATCTGTGAGAAGCGTTCATCTTTTCGCCCCCTAAATCCCCTAATCTGAGGGACTTTGAAGGTTTGATTTCCCTCTGCACTGGGGACAATTCATTCTGTAATTCAGCAACACGCGATGTGCAACTAACTTGCCCTCATCCCAACCCTTCTCCCCAGGGAGAAGGACTTTCAAAGCTTGTCCGATTCCCTCTCCTTGGGGAGAGGGCTAGGGTGAGGGCAGGTTATCTTCAAGCGTTTAGGAAAAGTTGCACATCGCGTAGCAACGTCTGGAAATGACATTAAAAACTTTGAGGTGAGGTGAGATCGTCACGGATTAGAAAACAAATTTTTGACTCATCAACCGATCCGGCAAGCTTCACCCGTTCCTCAACCTACGCTTAAATACGGAACTTTTGTATAAAGTAGCCAAGAAGAAGCTCAGCACTTAAAGCTAGCTTAAAGTCGTCTTAATAAATTCATAGAATGCTGAAATTGTAGTGATTTATACGCTCAAAATGTTGCGATCGAACGCTCGGTTTCTACTGACTCATGGCTTGCTGCTTCTGACGATGGCAGCATTGCCGACTGCCGCTAAAGCAGGGGTATTAGTCAATAGCTTGACCATTCCTGGAGAATCCACTGACAAAAATCCTGGAAATGGTGCAAATGTCAATCGTCTCGGTTTTTTCTCAGACCTTTACTACGATCGCCACGAAGATGTCTACTATAGTTTGGCGGATCGGGGGCCGGGTGGCGGAACGATCGCCTACAACACGCGGGTACAAAAGCTGTCTCTAAATGTAAATGCTCAAACGGGTGAGGTTGGAGGCTTTAAGCTGCTCGACACCATTCTGTTTACCAAAGAGGGGCAAAACTTTAATGGGTTGAACCCTAAAGTCTTGAATGGTGACTCAGCCAAATTGGGTCTGAGCTTTGACCCAGAAGGCTTTGTGGTGGCTCCAAACGGCAACTTTTATGTGTCTGATGAGTATGGGCCATCGATTAACGAATTTACGCCCAAGGGAGTGTTTGTGCGATCGCTGACCACGCCTGACAATCTGATTCCTAGAGAAGGAAAAACGCCCAACTTTTTTGACGGTCGCCCAACGATCACCACAGGTCGCCAAGACAATCGGGGCTTTGAAGGAGCGACGCTCAGTCCTGATGGCTCAAAGCTGTATGCGATGCTGCAAGATCCTTTGGTGAATGAAGGCGATCCGGATGGTCGCCGGGGACGCAACATTCGCATTGTGGAATTTGACACCCAAACTGGAAAAAGCACGGCTCAATATCTCTATCAGCTAGAAGACCGCGCCGACATCAACGATCGCATTCCGGGCACAGCAGACGACTTTGGTGCAAATGCTCAGGGACGAAATATTGGCATCAGTGCGATCACGGCGATCAATGATCAGGAGTTTTTGGTCTTAGAACGAGACAATCGTGGCATTGGCGTAGAAGATCCGAAAGGCACAACTCCGGTGGGCAGCAAGCGCGTGTTTAAAATCAGTCTGGCAGGCGCGACCAACGTGCAAGCTGTCAGCCTCGCAGGAACCAATGCACTTCCCAAGGGTGTGACTCCAGTTACCAAATCTCTGTTTTTGGATATCGCCGGATTGCTCAAAACCGCAAACATGAGAATTCCTGAAAAGATGGAAGGACTGGCGATCGGCCCCAAACTCAAAGATGGTTCCTATGCAGTTTTGGTGGGCACCGACAACGACTTTAGCGTCACCCAAAATAGTAGCGGTGTTCAATCTGATGTTTGCACTGGGGGCACTCAAGTTGCGCTGGATGCGGGCTGTCCGACTGGAGAAACGCTAATTCCAACCTTTCTGTACTCCTTTAAGGTGAGCGGTGACGACCTCAAAGGATTTGTCCCCCCGTCAAAAGTCCCCGAACCGACGACAGCGGGAAGCCTGGTGCTGCTCGGCTTAAGTGGATGGCTGCTTAAAAAGAGAGGCGGGCGATCGGGGGTTTAATACTTCGTCAAGCCAGGGATGAGGGGTTGCCTTTGGCACGCTTCGCGAGAGGGATGAGAGATGAACAAATCCTGATGCTTTTTTCGTCCCTTGACTTTGAGACGACGGGCTTTAAACAACCTGTGCCGAGTCACGAACCCAATTTCAATGAGATCCCCAATCTCTTTTCAGAAAGCGGGGATCTTTGTTTTTACCCTGATTCAATATTTGGATTCAAAATTGGGCAGACGGCTAACCTCTGGGATCTTTGAGCCAAGTGACGAGAATCGTTCCAACTTCTCCCTTCATGGGCACCAGGCTGATAAAAATAGTCGTGCTGCCTTTCTTGAGTTGGTAAAGCTCGCCACCCCCAAAGGCTCCCAGTTTAGTCACCCCTTCTGTGAAGATAGTATTCAATTCTGCTGCCAGAAAGGTGTTGTAAAAGGCATCTGGAGCTTGACCTGCTGAAAACTTTAGGCGATCGATGCCTTTTCTAGGCACTGCTGGTATTCCATTCTGAGCCTCTTCTTCGGTTGGAATCTGACCGAAAAAGAACTGCGGCTGCTCAAACTGGTCTACGGTGGGAATGTCTCCCTCCACGTTGTCTCGCCCCGGCGGAAAGACTGAACCAATCATCTCGACAAACTCTTCGGGAGGCACCACAGCCCCTTTGAGGGTAGAGAGATCCTGAATGCGCTCAGGAGCCAGCACGACGACCGTAGTACTACCATCTGGAAGCAAGCTGAGAAAGAGCGTCTGTTCGCCTTTGGAAACCTGAAAATACTTTGCGCCGCCTTCGTCTCCGGCTGGCTGAACGTTAAAGCCTTTTTTCTTGGGTTCAGATTGATAAAAGTTGGCGACAGCATCCAATGTGCCAGTGGCGATTCGGCAATTTTCGCCCAGTCCTTTGGCAAAGCAGTCGGGTGTAGACGGCTGAAAATGAGGAAAATCGGCGAAGGGATTGGTGACGTTTTCGTTTCTGCTGGCATTTGTCCCTTGCGCGGCAGGAGGAGTCGGCGTTTCTGTCGCTGGTGTAAGTTGTGGCAGCGTTTTTAAGACGGTGGGGCTAGTTGAGGGACGGTTAATTTTGGGCGTGGAGGGCCGGGTCGCTTTGGGAACCGTGACTCTGGGGGTGAGTTTGGTCTGAGCGCCTGCTTTGGTTGTGGGCAGTTGGGTGATTTTGACGGGAGCCTCTTTGTCTTCGGGCGGCTTTTTCTGCTCTTCAGGAAACGGGACAAACAAAAACAGGGCGTGCAGCCCCAAAGCGGCAAACAGCATCGGGCGAAATAGCGTCTGCAATGGAGGCAGAGAGGGTAGAGGAAGAGATTTGATCATGAGCCGTTTTGCGGGGGTCTGCTTGGGAGGGATGAGGGAGGAAAGGTTGAGAAGTGGGCAACAGAACAATGTGAGCCTTGAAGACTCAGAATTGTTTGTTTACGGTAGTCAAAAACTTGTGGTCGATCGCTTCCCTACTAACGATAGAGGATCTGTTGGCGATCCGGTTAGTCGTGAGTCATATTAGCATTGAATTTTTTCTATCTTCAGTAGATCAACTAGATTCCTCAGTCGATTTACTGATTTATTCTAAGTCGTTGAATTAGCAGTTACTTAGGGTAGCAACTCTCGATAACTACAACAAAACTTACAGCAATGTTGGTCTGATCAGTCAGCGTGATAAAACCTTTGTCAGTTTGCATTGATCAATATACAACCTTGGACAGAGTTGTAGTGACCTCAAATTCATCAAGATTCTATGCTGTAATGCGTTTCAGATTGTATTTAATCTTCCGTTCGCTAAAATTTAACTAAAGATTAAATAGAAATTAACCATTCATTATTCTTTCGTTTGTTTTGGCTTAACTACTTAAGTTGTAGGGTTGTCAGTGTGACTTCAGTATTAATTCGGTCTTTGTTGAGGACGAGGCACAATGTCATTTTCTACAACTGCTCTGCGTCGTGCTGTTACTGCCTCAGTGGTGACTGCTGCGATCGCATTTAGTCCCGTTTTGACCGCAATTGCTCAAGCGGTGACGCTCAATGGAGCGGGGGCAACTTTTCCGGCTTTACTCTATGACCGTTATCGCGCCGAGTTTCAGAAAAAAACAGGCATTTCAGTAAACTATCAAGCGGTCGGTAGTGGGGCTGGAATTCGTCAAACGATCGCGGGTGTGGTTGACTTTGGCGGCAGTGATGCAGCCATGACGGATGCAGATATTGCAAAAGTCCCACAAAAACGGGGCGGGATTATTCTCGTTCCCACGGCTGGAGGGTCTGTTGTTCCGATTTACAATCTTCCTGGCGTTCCGAATTTAAAGCTTGGCCGTCAAGTTTTGCCCGATATCTTTGCCGGGCGCATCACTCGCTGGAACGATCCCAAAATTGTGGCTGATAACCCTGGTGTCAATCTGCCCAACTCTGATATCAAAACAGTCGTTCGTGCAGACGGTAGTGGTACAACGTTTGTATTTGTGAATCACCTGAGTGCGGTTAGCCCTTACTTTAAAGGAAGAGTGGGTGTTGGCACGGCTCCTAAGTGGACATCTAACCCCTTGAAAGGGCGCGGAAATGCTGGGGTTTCGGCTCAAGTCAAGCAGACAGCTAACTCGATTGGCTATGTCGAGCAGTCTTATGCTGAGGAAAACAAACTGACCGTTGCTCAGGTACAGAGTAAGAAAGGAGAATGGCTCTCTCCTTCACTCGATGCAACCAATGCTGCGATCGGGTCTTTGACTCTACCCGACAACTTCCGCGTGTTCAACGGCGACCCGGATGCAGGCTACCCGATCACCGGCCTAACCTGGATGATGGTTTACAAGCAATATGACAGCCCAGAAAAATCTGCCGCAATCAGGAAGTGGATTGAGTGGGTGCTAACCGATGGTCAAAACATCAACAACACCCTCGGCTTTGCTCGCCTCAAACCTGCTGATGCCCAAAGGGTACTGCAAACTGTAAAGGATCAGGTAAAACCTTAGAAGCTCAAAGCATTTTGCTATCAATCGTGGGACGACTGGATGATAGCTTTTTGATTTTGATATCTGAAGTTCATCATTCAGCGTTTCAATACCAGACGATATTCAGGTTCATTTAATTTGTGATGTGAGGAATTTAGTACAATGTCTAGACTTTTCTGGAGTTTGCTGGGGATCGCTCCAGTTTCTCTGTGTTTTAGCGCGATCGCCGCAGTTGCGGCCGTCCCGGAAGCTCCTGTTCAACCAGAAGTTTCAACGACCCAATTGGCACAGGCAACCCCTTCAGTCAGTCAAGTGCTGAATCAGGTTGATGCGAATGCGCCCCTGGCTCAAGTCACGTCTGTCTCACAGCTTTCGGATGTGCGTCCCACCGACTGGGCGTTTCAAGCGTTGCAGTCTCTCGTCGAGCGCTATGGCTGTATTGCAGGCTATCCTGACAAGACCTATCGCGGCAATCGGGCCCTGACTCGCTACGAATTTGCGGCTGGGGTGAATGCGTGTCTCGATCGCGTCAACGAACTAATCGCGGCATCGACGGCTGATTTGGTCAAAAAAGAAGATCTCGCCACCCTGCAAAAACTGCAAGAAGAATTTGCGGCTGAGTTGGCGACGATTCGCGGGATGGTCGATTCGCTCGAAGCCCGCACCACGACGCTCGAAAAGCAGCAATTCTCAACCACCACCAAACTCGCTGGAGAAGTTATTTTCTCCGTAAGTCAGGCTTTTGGCGATGAACGAGCCATCAACTCAGATGTGCAGCGCGTCATTGATTTTCCAGGCACCTCGGCAGCCGCTCGAAACACAGCGATCACGAATGCGATCGGGGCGGGTGCTGCTAGAAATGTCCAAGACAATGCCATCCTTGCAACTCGCGTTCGTCTCGCACTGGACTCTAGCTTTACGGGACGCGATCGCCTGAGAACTCGTCTGCAAGCCAGAAACATCACTTCTTTTAGTGGGGCGGTGACCAACACCAACATGACCCGCCTGGGCTATGACGGCTCTAACGAAAACACCGTTGAATTAAACCGTTTGGAATATCGCTTTCCCCTCGGCGACTTAACGACTGTTTTCGTCGGAACAGGCACCAACGATGGTTTGGAGTTCAACGATTCAGTTCCAACATTAAGTCCTGTAGAATCGAGCGGTTCTGGAGCGATTTCTCGATTTGGGCGCTACAACCCGATTTTTAGAGCCTCTACCGGAACGGGGGTCATCATCAACCAGAAGTTTGGCCCAGAATTTACGGTAGGAAACAAACTCACCTTATCGCTGGGCTATCTGGCTCCCACAGGGGACGCACAAGATCCGACGGTTGATCGTGGCTTGTTTAACGGCAGTCATGCAGCCCTGGCACAGCTTGTGTTTCAACCAACTCCCAACATCGGGCTGGGGGTCACTTACGTCAACGCCTATTACAGCACCGGAGCGGGCATTTCGGGCAGTACAGGCAGCGGATTTGCAAACAACCCGTTTAATAGCTCACAACAAACGGACGCTTCGACCACGGCGACCGCAGCCCAGAGATTAACCAACGTTCCGACGACGACCAATGCGGTTGGACTACAAGGCAGCATTCGCTTAAGCTCTAAATTCATTGTTTCGGGCTGGGCAGGTGTTACGGATGCCAAAGCAGAACGGCGCGTCATCGGGGGCGGATCAGCGATCGATCCCTTCGTCCGTCGGGGAGACAAAGCCACCATCTGGAACTGGGCCGTCACCCTGGCGTTTCCTGATTTGCTCAAGGAAGGCAACCTGGGCGGCATTGTCTTTGGGATGCCTCCAAAAGTGACCGACAACGATTACGGATTAAACAATCGCACCGCGACCAGCGTCCGTCGAGAAGACAGCGACACGTCATATCACATAGAAGCGTTTTATCGCTATCGGTTGAATGATAACATCGCGATTACGCCTGGTGTTTTGGTGATTCTCAACCCAGAACACAACAGCGCCAATGACACGATCTACGTGGGTACGTTGAGAACGACGTTTACCTTCTAATCCACGGGCGGGAGAAGGTGAAATCAGGACTGTTTTAAGCGCCTGCAATCCACTTTCTCCCCTGTCCTTTATTGAGGTTGAATGACTCATGACTGTTGACCCCGTTGAATTGAGCGATCGCGCCACTCCCAGCCTGCTTACCAGCGAACAAGACACGTCCTGGTTAGATCAAGGATTTGCGCGTATCGTTCAAGGAATCGCCCTGGCGACGGTGGCGATTTTGTTTTGGATGGGGTGGGTGATTTTTGTTGAAGCAAAACCTGCCATTCAAGCGTTTGGATTAGGATTTTTGACGCGCCAGGAATGGGATGTGAACGAGCTTCAATTTGGGGCTATCACCTATATTTATGGAACGCTGATCAGTTCGGCGCTCGCCCTTCTCATTGCCATCCCCGTCGGGCTTGCAGTGGCTCTGATCACGAGTGAAAACTTTTTGCCGCCGTGGGTACGATCGCCCCTCAGTTTCTTGATTGAGCTAATCGCGTCGATTCCCAGTGTGATTGTGGGCTTTTGGGGTATTTTGGTTTTGATTCCATTCCTCAAGCCATTTCAATTATGGTTATATCAACAGTTCAGTTGGGTGCCTTTGTTTAGCACTGAAACCTTTGGGCCGAGTGTATTTGTGGCGGGTGTGATTTTATCGGTGATGATTTTGCCCACGATCGCTGCGATTAGTCGAGAAGTTCTGCTATCCATTCCTCGCGATTTGAGAACGGCATCAATGGCACTGGGCGCAACTCGTTGGGAAACCATCTTTTCGGTATTACTTCCGTCGAGTGCTTCAGGAATCATTGGAGCGATCATGTTAGCGTTAGGTCGAGCATTAGGCGAAACGATGGCTGTAACGATGGTAATTGGCAACTCTGATCAGTTGAGTGTGTCACTATTCGACTCAGGCAATACCATTCCTGCCATTCTCGCCAACCAATTCCCTGAAGCATTAGAGCAAATTCACATCGGATCGTTAATGTATCTGGCGCTCATTCTATTCGCTCTAACATTGCTCGTAAATATTGGGGCCGTCTTTTTAGTGCAAGTCTTCAGCTTCAAAAACAACTAGATTGATTACTAAATTTACTACTAAAAATACGCTGATCATTTTATCCCTCCTCCCTCCTCCCTGTTTCAATGGATCAAGAACTGACCAAACCCCTACCCGCTACCCGGACTCTCTTCACCTATGGGATGACCGCGATCGCTTTCCTGCTCACCGGGCTGGCACTGCTTCCCCTGCTGTCGATTTTGTTTGAAATTCTTAGCAAAGGCTTGCCTCATCTCAAGTGGGAGACTTTTACAGCCCTGCCTGCTCCTGTTGGCGTTGAGGGGCCCAATGGCTTTGGAAATGCGATTTTGGGAACGATGCTCATGGTGAGTCTTGCGACTCTGATTAGCGTTCCGATCGGCGTATCGACTGCGGTGTATCTATCTGAATTTGGGAAGCAAAGCTCGATCGCTCGGACGATTCGTTTTGTTGTATCAATTCTGAGTGCTGTGCCGTCGATCGTCGTAGGAGTTTTTGCATACGGTGTAATTGTTGTAACGACGAAATCTTTTTCTGCATTCGCAGGCAGTTTTGCGTTGTCGATCATTATGTTGCCGATTATCGTTTTAGCAACTGAGGAAGCATTGAAGCTCGTTCCAGTTCCCCAACGGCTTGCGTCTGCTGCTCTGGGTGCAAACTCGATGCAAACTACATTCCGAATTGTATTAGCGTCCGCATTACCAGGGATTACGACTGGCATTCTGTTAGCGATCGCTCGTGCCGCAGGTGAGACGGCTCCTTTACTATTAACTGCTCTCTTTAGCCAGGGCTGGATCGAAGGACTCAGCGGGCCGATCGCGTCCCTTCCAGTCTTGATTTACAACTATGCCAACTCCGCCGCCAACGAACAGTATCAGTTAGCCTGGAGCGCCTCTGTCATTTTATTGGGAATGGTTTTGATCACCAACATTTTGTCACGCCTGATTACTCACAAAAGCTCACCTTCTCGTTAAGTTATGCAACCTAGACTCGATCGATCCCTCACTTCCAATAAAGACAGTTCACTCGCGCTTTGTGTGCAAAATTTGAGCTTTTATTACGGCGATCGCAAAGCAGTAGAAGGCGTTTCGATGGACATTTATTCCAGTCAGGTGACTGCGATTATTGGCCCGTCTGGCTGTGGCAAATCGACTTTTATCAAAGCGCTCAATCGAATTGGTGAACTAGAAGGCAACGTGCGGGTTGAGGGACAGGTCAAATTTTTTGGTCAAGACATCTACAGTCGGCGCGTGAACCTCAATCGACTGCGGCAACAAATCGGCATGGTGTTTCAAAAGCCCAATCCCTTTCCGATGAGCATTTACGACAATGTGGCTTACGGGGTGCGGGTGTTTAGCCGTCCGTCGCGATCGACCCTGGATGAAATCGTCGAAACTGCGCTGCGAGGAGCAGCCCTCTGGGATGAGGTCAAAGATAACTTGGGCAAATCGGCTCTGGGCTTATCCGGTGGTCAACAACAGCGACTTTGTATCGCTCGATCGCTCTCCGTCAAACCCAAAATTCTGTTAATGGACGAGCCTTGTTCTGCGCTAGACCCGATCGCCACCATGAAGATCGAAGAACTGATCCACCAACTTAGAGAAGAGTTGACGATCGTCATTGTCACTCACAACATGCAGCAAGCTTCTCGCGTCTCCGACTACACTGCCTTCTTTAGCACCGACGAAAGCCGCATCGGTCAGCTAGTCGAAATGGGAACAACCACCGACATCTTCACCGCCGCCAACAATTCTCGAACTCGCGATTATGTCGAAGGGCGATTTGGTTAATGTGACGTGAATTCAGTGAAGTCTCTCGCTGCGGTTGGCCGTTCGGGAAAGCAAGCTAAATTCTCTAAGAGTGAGGGACTTTGAACTCTAATGTTAAAGTCCCCTAAAATTGGCAGCTTGAGGAGCAGAAGCGCTAAACACCAAAGCGAAAAGCTTGATCGAATTCACGTTTGGGTAGATGAATTTATTTGGATTACTCGATCGCCAGGGAGACTCGATCGCCGCCCACATCTCGCAGTACGCCCAGGGTTTTCACGACTTTTTCGTAAGGAAGGGCTTTGTCTGCCTTGAGCACAATGCTGCCTTTGGGATTCTTTTGAAAGTAAGTCACAACTTGTTGAGCGACTTGAGCCTCATTCACATTAGCAGTGTCGATGAGGACTCGTCCCTGTCGATCCAAACCAATCACTAGAGGATCTTGAGGTCTTTCTTTATTCGTTCCTTTGTCTGTAGTCGGTAGTGATGCGTCTACTGCCTGAAAGTTGGTCAGAGACATGGAGACGAGAATGAAGAAAGTGAGAATCGTCATGATCACATCCATCATCGGAACCAGATTCACTTCTGGCATTTGTGATCCTTGTTTTTGGTGTTTAAATTTCATGTCTGGTAGCGTTGTTCAGAATGGAATCAAGACGGTTTCTAACTGCAAACGGATAGGTCTGAAGTCTTCATGTGAGTAGGGTCTGAGAGATATGTCTCATCGCCCAACAAGGCCAGCAAAGGAGCCAGTCCTACAAGCGTTTCCAGCAGTTAAACCGTTCGCTCCAGGGCACAGGCGATCGTGGCGATCAACAGCACTCCCAACGGCACCATGACCGGCCCACCTTTACTGACCATATCGAACAAATTGGACATAATTTAAGGATGCTCTCTACCGAGTAATCTTAGATACGAAACTTCAATAGGCACACCCCTATTACAATAGCGGAAGTTCTCTCTAAGACTGGTTAAGGGTAGGTAAGGGCGATCGTAAGCCTACGTTAAGCTCTGATTTTTGCTCAACATCAATGGCTAGAACGACGCTTCCAAAGGAACAGTTCTTTCTAAAATTCTGCAAGTACAGATGTCAACTGTCTGAACTGCCGAACCCCATTCTAATCGTCACTCGGTTACGGGTCTTCTTAAAGATTTCACCTGACTGCGCTTGATCTTGCTCTCAAGGCGTTTTTTCTGAGAACTGCGCGTGGGCTTGGTAGGTTTACGTCTGCGAGGAACGATCGTCACCGATTTGATCAAGTCCCTCAGTCTTTTTAAGGCTTCTTCTCGATTTTGCTCCTGGCTGCGATGCTCTTGAGCTTTGATCACGACCACGCCTTCCTGGGTGATGCGCTGATCTTTGAGGTCTAAAAGGGCAGACTTGAGGCGATCGGGCAGCGACGAAGCTCCAATGTCAAATCTTAGATGAATAGCACTCGCTACTTTGTTGACATTTTGCCCTCCTGCCCCCTGAGAGCGGATCGCCGTCATTTCGATCTCACTTTCAGGGATGGTGATGTGTTGGGTAATTTGCAACATGCCCGGAGGGTTGGATTAACTTTAGCGATTGAATCGACGTTGTTTTTGTTTAGCCAGAGCTTTACGCTTGCGTTTTTCGATCGGAGTCTCAAAGTGACGGTGCTTCCGCATGTCGGGGAAAATGCCCGCTTTAGAGACTTCGCGCTTAAAGCGACGCAATACAGAATCAATTCTTTCGTCTTCGCCTGGAATGACTTGGGTCATAGAAATCTCCGAGTGAGTGAACTGTAGGGGTGATCAAAGTGAAGCGGACTGCAAACATCCGCCCCTAGACAAACTAAGACGGCCTAATGTCTAATTCTAATAGCGACGCGGCGATCGATTGCCACCCCCCGCAGGCCCCCGATCTTCGCGAGGCTTGGCTTTGTTCACTTTCAGGTCGCGCCCCATCCATTCTGCTCCGTCGAGGGCAGTAATAGCAGCTTCTTCTTCGGCATCACTGTTCATTTCGACGAACGCAAAGCCCCGCATCCGCCCAGTTTCGCGGTCAGTAGGGAGTTGCACTCGCTTGACCGTTCCATATTCAGCAAAGATCTCAGTCAGGTCTTCTTGTTTGACCTCGTAAGAGAGATTGCCGACGTAAATTGACATGAGAAAGTCTCCAAAAATCAAAAGCGGGTGAACTTCTCTTCGGAGAGACGCGCACCAACGCACGACACAGCCGAGTCGAATTTTCTCACGCTAACATGCATAAGCTGAAAATACGATAGAATTCGCAGATTTCTTTACTAGAAGATTTGGAACCACTCGCTAATTAAACATTTTTTCACTCGTCTTGATTCAAGTGTACTATGAATGAAACTAATTTTCGACCGTTTGCACGCCCATTATTTAGGCCATTTTTAGGCAAGTATGGCTAATCTACTCTTGATTGAAAGTCCTGGCAAATCTAAAAAACTCAGCCAAATCTTGGGCGCAGGTTGGACGGTGAAAGCCAGTTTGGGGCATGTGCGCGAGTTAGCAAATGATGGTGAAGATTCTCTAGGATTTGATTTGATGGGCGATCGCGTCCAGTGTCGCTATGAACCGAGGGGCGATCGCGCTAAAAAGGTTCTGGCAGATTTGCGGCAAGCGGTCAAACAGGCGGATGTGGTTTATATTGCCACTGATCCTGATCGCGAAGGGGAAACGATCGGCTGGCATTTGCAGCAAGAACTGCGGCTCAAAAATCCTCGGCGGGTGGTCTACAGCGAAATTACTCCGGCGGTGGTGAAGAAAGCGATCGCCTCTCCTCGATCGTTGGATCAAGCCTTGATTGATGCGGGACGCGCTCGTGACTGTCTCGACAAACTGGTGGGCTACAAAGGCAGCAAGCATGTCGTCTGGAAGCTCAACAATGGGGCAAAGTCAATGGGACGGGTTCAAAGTGCCACGCTGCATCTGTTGTGTCAGCGAGAGCAAGAAATTTTAGCCTTTAAGCCGCAGGACTATTGGAGTGTATGGGTGGACTATGCCGAAGGGTTCAAAGCTTTTTATCGACGCAGTTTGAATCCGACGAAAAAAGCAGCCCCCTCCCCCGACGATGCCGCAGAGGGCAAAGAAGCACCTGAATCGGATCGCGTCACGTCTCAAGCCGAAGCCGATCGACTGGTGGCGATCGCGCAGTCTTCTCTCCATCAGGTGGTGCAGATTGAGCGCAAAAACACGACCCAATCTCCGCCGCCAGCCTTCATTACGTCTACGTTGCAGCAAGCTGCGGGGGCTAAGTTAAAGCTGAGTCCAGATGCCACGATGAAGATCGCTCAGTCGCTTTATGAAGGCGGACATATTACCTACATGCGAACGGATTCGGTGATGCTGTCTGAGCAGTTTTGTCTCGCAGTACGGCAGTTTCTCGAAAAGCACGATCGCGACAATCTACCCACGCGATCAACGCAGCACCGCTCTAGTCAGACGGCTCAAGAAGCGCATGAGGCAATCCGGCCGACGGCGGTCGATCGCACGCCTGCACAACTCAATCTTTCTGGAGAGGCTGCCAAACTCTATGACCTGATCTGGAATCGGGCGGTTGCGTCTCAATGTGCCCCGGCTCAAATCGCCAAAACTCGTGTGGTTACCCAGTCCGGTGAGGCTTATTGGGAAGCGAGGGGGCAGATTCTCACATTTGCAGGCTACACCTGCTATTGGAATAATCTCAGCAGCGATTTGGAGTTGCCCAACCTTCAACAAAATCAGCCTTTGACGCTCAAGCAAGCTGGCTCCGAGCAGAAACAAACTCAGCCACCGCCGCGCTACACCGAACCCAAGCTCGTCCAACTAATGGAACGCAAAGGCATCGGCCGCCCCAGTACCTATGCGCCAACGGTGAAGACGCTCAAAGATCGAGAATACGTTCAAGTCGTGAAAGCTAAATTGCAGCCGACGGCTTTGGGCATGGAGTTAGATGCATTTTTGGTGAAAGCTTTACCGGATTTAATTCAACCTGAATTTACGGCTCAGATGGAGTCTGTTCTTGATCAAATTGCTGCCGGAAAACAAGACTGGCAACGCTACTTGACTGACTGGCATCGCACCTATTTTGAACCTGCTTTAACTCAAGCGAAATTATTCATTCAAACGAGCTTTCAGAGTTCGCATCCTTCGACATTTGGCGGCTACAGTGCAGAGGGAAGCAGCCCATCTAAAAAGTCACTGTCTGCAAAATCTTCGACGGTCAAATCTTCCAAATCTTCTGCAACGATCGCTAAATCTTCTAGCAAATCTTCGACTAAATCGGCGATCGCTCACTCCAATAAAACACCCAGCAAAACATCTAGTAAGCCTAAATCTTCAGTTAAATCTTCGACAAAGCCAGCGACTTCTAAAGCTAATTCATCTTACAAACCACGATCGCCTGACTCAATCGCTGACTCTCTCACAGATGCGCCCTGTCCGGTTTGTGGAGCCTTGTTAGAGCGATATATCTACACCAAAGACGGTCAAGAAAAGACGATGTTGAGATGTACGATCGCCGAAAATCGTCGCGGCAAATGTAAAGAAGTAGCGTTTTTTGACTCTCGTGGTCGGTTTTGGTCACCAAAGTTTGGAGAGTTAAATGTTGAGTTGATTTAATGTCAATTTGATGAAGTTCTTTCACTTCGTTGCTTAGAGCTTTTGCCCCCCAAGCTACCAATCTGGGGGACTTTTGAAAAGATAATAATTTAACGTGAATTCGATAGAGTTTTTTCGCTTCGGTATTTAACGCTTCTGCCCCCC
>NZ_JBJPHU010000136.1:0-16601 GCF_052939515.1 Phormidesmis sp. 146-33 | reverse complement strand
GAATTTACTGTCCTCTCTTGCATTCCGGCTTCCTAGTTTTGTCAGTCAAGCAGGGGTCAGCCCCCTAAATCTCTCAAGGCTGGGGGACTTTGAACCAGAAATCTGATCTAAAAGTCTCCCAAAGTTGGCAGCTTGGGGGGCAGAAGCGCTAAACAACACAGCGAAAAACCTGATTAAACTCACGTTCCTTGAATTTGCAGGTGATACTTCATCTCAGATTGTATGCCGCCTGTTTGTTTGAAGCTACCAGAGATGGGGGCGGCGTAACTAGACAGGGAACTGGCAACTAAGGCAATGTGACGATCGCTCACTGCTAACCCATGCGTCGGATCATAGCCTCGCCAACCTGCTCCCGGTAGATACACTTCTGCCCAGGCGTGGAGGTGACGATCAGCGCTGTCCAAATCGCCTTCTTGATAGCCGCTGACAAATCGGGCAGCCAGTCCGATCGCTCGACACACTTCGACAAACAAAACAGCGAAATCTCGACAGGAACCTTTCTTCTCGCTCCAGGTGACTCCGGGTGGGGTGGGTGCGCCTGTTTCGCGGATCATGTATTGGCAGTTTTGGTAGATGCGCTGATTGAGTTCTCTTAAAAATTGAATCGGGTCGCTTTGGGTGGTTTGCTGAATCTCCTGGGCTAGTTGCAGGGCGATCGGGTCGATGGCGGTGGGGTACTTCAACCCTTGTCCGATCAGGTAGGGCTGAAGTTGGGAGAGCAGTGAGGAAGGATAGTCGATCGGCAGTTTGAGTGCCCAAGACTCCATTAGATAGTTAAAGGGATTGCTCTGATGAGTGATGACCTGTGATTGGACTGTGATCGCTAGCGAGTCTGTAAGCGTTTGCGGAAACCATAGTTTGATCAGCGTGTTGCCATCTAAGTCGGTGATGTCCGATCGAGACAACGGGGTGGGGGTGACGGTCAGCATGAACATTTGCAGGGTTTGCCAACCATCCGATCGCGGTCGCAATCGTACCAGATGAGGCTGCAACATCACAGGCTGACTGTAGGTGTAAGTGGTAGTGTGAGTGATTTGGTAAAGCAAAGAGAGAAGGGATGAGGGATGAGGGATGAAATGGGTAGTTTGTGATCGCTGAAGGTGGGACGGTGTTTCTGGGATTCAACCCGCATTTTTTATCCGATCGGCTCCAGTGCAAAGAATGTCTCGAAGATCTTTTTACCGACATCGTTAGTGCGTCCTTGTAGATTGTCGAGAAATTCATGAAGGCCAGTGTGAACGATTTCGTCGATCGTGATGTAGTCTAAGTCCGATCGCAATCTTCCTAAAGCGCGTTCGACTGGACTGTTCCACGTTCCCGGTGGCGTGCCCGTGATTTCGTGGAGCGATCGTTCGGCTTGCTGGATGCAAAAACGAATCGATCGGGGAAATTCTCGCTCTAAGACCAAAAATTCTGCAACTGACTGGGGCGAGATGCGGTGGAGTCCTCGTTTGCGATACATCTCGTAGGCGCTAGCTGACTTGAGCAAGGCCATCCATTGCAACTCATCTAATGTAGTGCCGACATCTTTGACCGACGGGAGCAAGATGAAGTATTTCACATCGAGGATGCGGGTGGTTTTGTCGGCGCGTTCGAGAAATCGTCCAATTTGCCCAAAGTGCCAACCTTCGTTGTGGGTCATGGTGGCGTTGCTGACTCCGACAAAGAGATGACTGGCGAGTTTGACTTCGACAAAAAAGTCAGAAAGATTAGACAAGGACTGATTCTCTGAGGCTTCTTTGACCAGGAAATAAAAGGCGTTGACCTGCTGCCACATTTCGGAGGAGATGATTTCTCGCACCGATCGGGCGTTGTCTCGTGCGGACTGAAGGCAAGACAGGATTGAGTTGGGATAGGCGCGATCGAAGGTCAAAAATCGAATCACGTTCTCTTGGGTGGCTTCGCCGTACCGTTCTTTGAACAGGGGCAAGTCTCCGGTTGTCATCACCAACGGTTCCCACTGTTGTCCCAATCCCAAAGGCGAATCGAGCAGCAGGGTCAAATTCACATCAATGAATCGAGCAATGTTTTCGGCCCGTTCGACATAACGATTGAGCCAGTAAATTGAGTCAGCAACGCGACTAAGCATAAGAGAGGTTGGAGATGAGATTTTTGCCGATTGGTTTATCGTAAAGGACTGTTGGCGCGATCGTGCAGCAGTTTGATCGTTTTGGGATGGGTTGAACGTTGGTGAGGAAAGCTTCAAACATTTGTTTCTTCAGAAGTTGTGTTAAATCCTTTGATGATTTGACGAATCTCATCTACTTCTATATCTGACTGGTCAGACTTTGAGTAAATGTCTAACAAAACAATCAACTCAGTAGATACGATCCAGTAAATTAGACGATAGCCACCACTTTTCCCTTTTTGACTGTCGCTGTTTTTGAGCCTCACCTTCATAACTGTGGAACCAATACCAGGAATTTGATTTCCTAGAGATACTCCAATTTGCAATTGCTCAAGAATGGGCTGAAGATCAGCTCGAATTTGGCGATACTTCTTGACTAATGCTTTCAGCTTATGTTGAAACTCAGGAGTCAGTCTAATCTCGACCAAGGGTGCGTCGTCAGTCAACTTCAATACCCTCCCAAAGTTGAGAAAGAGGTAGGGTTTGTCCGGTTACTGCTTGCTGCCAAGAGTTACGAAAGCTTTCTGTTGAAAAGTTTGTATCTGCTTCCGGCGTGGCTTGATTTTCTAGAGAATGGGTTTGTTGAATGATTGTGGATAGTGTTTTTAGAAGTTCAAGCTGCTCTGCGAATGAAAGCGACTGAGCTAGATTAATCGCTTGTTGAAGTTGCGATGTCATGGCATGTCCTCCATTTGTAATTCTATAGTTTGAATTTTTAATTGCTCCTGTGCCCATTGTCGCAATTGCTCGTCGGGGTCGTTGAGGGAGCGTCGTGCAGCAGTTCAAGAGTTTTGGAATGGGTAAGCAATTAACCTTTCCAGTTTTCCTTTGCTCTGGAAAAAATTTCGTCCAATTGCTGCTCTTCGTAAATCTGACAAGAAATTTCTACATAGTCGGTTGAGTTTTGGTTGATCAAAGCTAGAAAGCGTAAAGTAGCTACCATGCCTAGCTCTTTCTTGAGAGCGGCGATCGCTTTGACTCGAAGTTGAGTGTCGTTCATAGTTGGGGTAGAGTCCGTCATGGGCTTTCTCTCCGAATATAGTTAACTGGATTCATGACTTCACAGGCTAATGCAAGTTTTCTGGCTTGCCGTGAGTTGCTCGATCGCACAGCAGTTTAAGGATTCTAGGATGGGTGCGATCGGGGGTATAGCAATTAATCTTTCTTGTAAATGTCACCTCTATTGCCAATGACATACACTTCGATATCACCAGAGGCGATATCAACTGTGAAAATCAGTCGAACTTTGCCAATTCGGAGCCTGTAGAAGCCTTCCCATTTCCCTTTCATCTGTTTGATGTCAAGTTCTGTAAACGGAATGATGCTTTGTTCTTCAACAACAATCAGCAGTTGATTCAGACTTGCTTGAATTCGGCTGAAGGTGCTAGGGTCAGCCTTCTCGATAAATTTGACTGCTTGTTTACGAAACTTGATTGCCATGCTTCACCCACGCTGTCATATCAGTCGCTTCATCTTCGTTATAATCAGCGGGCGAACCAAACTCGGCTTCTAGTTCTGCTTGTTCGGCATCATCAACATAGGGCACCAGGATTTTGCAGAGCATCAATCGCTCCTCCCGTAAAACTTCCCGCATAGTTTCTTTGATTAACATCTTCAGTTCTTGAATTTCCACGGTTTTCTCCACCAATTAAGTTTTGCCTTTCTGCGATCGTGTTTCTATTGTCTCTCACCTGCCATCTTTTCTAGTTGCTCCTGTGCCCATTTTCGGAGTTGCTCGTCGGGGTCGTTGAGGGAGCGATCGTGCAGCAGTTCGATCGTTTTGGGATGGGTCGGATAGTTCTCAACTATATATCTGAGAGCAACTAGACGAGGATTAACCAAAACTGTAGTTTCATTGGGATAATCTTTGTCTGAGTTGTCGCTGATGACGATATTACACAATAGTGTTAGTCCTGATAAATCATCCCTCAAGCCTCTAGCTATTTCTTTGACTACTGTTTGTCTCAGCCATACTGAGGAATCATATTGGGCACGCATCTCAAGTAGCAGTAGTGTGTCTGGGCTGTCTTTCCAATGATGTACTAACCCTTGGATTGCTTCAAACCGGACACCTATCATGTTCTGAGAACCATCATCAACCTCAGCATAGTTTTTGAGCCAGAAGAAAGTATCAGGGTCATCTTTCCAAATTTGAGATACTAACCTTACTGCTACTTGAGCCGCATTAATTTGAGCACAGTAATAAGCATCAAGTGATGCCTCCTCAGAAAAACTAAGACCATCTACAAGAGATTTTATGTCTCCTAGCAATGCTGTCGAGATCTCTTCTACAAGGTTACGGTTTTTTACTTCACATAAGCATTCAGCCGCAAGAAATAAATGTCTATACTCATATTCCCAAGTTTCCTCACTCATCAAATAGCTGATTAATGTCCCAGCAATTTTCTCGTCAAGCGTCCCACAAATCAACCTCAAAACCTCATGCCAAGTTTCATCCTGCCAGTGTTGACCGAAGACCTCATCTCGCAATTGTTCAAAGGTCAAAGTGCGCTGTTTCTCAAATCGATGAACAATCTCAATCGCGCAAAAATATTCTAAAAAAGTGCGATGAACAAAGCCATAGGTGTCGGCTCCCCGATCGCACAAAATCCAATTCCGATGCCGCAACTGGTCAACCACCCGATTCGCCTTCTCACGCGGTTCACCATAGCTCTGATCGCGCAAATAGTCGGTCAAAATTCGAGTCAGGCGATCGGCGCTAATCAGATTTCCTTTCAGCCCGTCTTCGCTAGTTTGCATCTCGTAGGCAATCAGGCGTAACATTTCCTGTTTTTCGCGCCGCCCGATCGTATCCATCGGCAAATTTAACCGCTTGTGATCCACATCCCAGTGATAGAGCAACACTCGCGAGGCTTGATCGTAGAGGTCGGCACGATCGCGGGGTAATTCTTGCCGTCGATTTAGAATTGCCATCATCGTCAGCAATAAGGGATTATCTGCAAGGTTTTGGATGGCTTTGGAGTTGGCGATCGCTTCTTTCAATCGTGTGACTAATCGAAGCTTATCGACATCATTTCCTAACGCCAAGGTGTACCAGCGATCGATGAATTCATGAATCTCATCAGTATCGAGCGGCTGAATCGTAAAGTGACGGAAATTCGCGTGTTGTAGTCGTTCTGGGTTATAGCCAATAGTGCGCGTTGTAATCAAGATTTGCGCTTTCGGATATTGCTGGGCAAAGCGGATGATGTCGTCAATGATGGCGGATTGAGTGGAGCGATCGAACACCTCATCCAATCCATCAAACATCACCAGCGTTGAATGTTCCTGCAAATGCTGATCAAGTTGCTGTTGATCAAACTGCCAATCGACACCCCGCCCACGATGCAGAAAGTCTAAAAAGTTATTAACTGGCGCAACTGCATACTCTTTCAACTCAATTAATAGCGGCAATAATTTAGTCTTGCTCTCCACCCATTCCAGCGCCAGATATTGCAATAGCGTAGACTTTCCTGCCCCCGGATCGCCCAGCATCACCGCTCGTTGAGAATCTGCAACTGCCTCCAACACCTTCTGAGAGGGTTGCTGAAAGTAGGCTTGTCGATAGTGTTTTAGAGCTTCGGGAGACAAATCAGATTCTAATTGTCCCCGTGCTTGGAGTTGACGCTTTAGATCTAGCGGCAGTTCTGGTGGTAATGCTTCTCGTACTGTTTGTTCAATGAACATATTCCAGAGCTTGATCGCATCCATTTGATCGGTACTGTCGATCGCATACAGCTTCAAATGCCCATAGCTACACTGCAAACTCTCTCGATATTTAGCGACATCAAAACCGGGTGAGATTTGAGCCGTGTTATGAGCAATTTCTTCTAGTAGTTCAGTTTCTAGAAGCGATCGCAGCTCCGGCATTTCTCGCACGATTCGCCGCACTCTTTCTAGATACAAACTGCCGACTTGCTGCCAGTCAAATCTCTGTGGCAGAACTGGAAACGACTTGTCTCTCAACCTCGATCGCTTCCAAATAGTTTCTAACGCTGTCGTGTCAATCGCCGCACAGTCTTTTTCAAACGCTTTGCCCAACAGAGGTTTGACCGATTCATTTTTCACAAACTCAATCAGGGCTGGATCGTAGCGATCGCGGATTTCTGCTCTCGATAATTCTTGATCTTCCAGTTCTTCTGCCACGATCGCCAGAAACTCTTTTAGAGCCATTGCCACCGCTTTTTTTGCCACCTCTGGTTTGGCAGCCGTGATCCCTTCTTTGAGGCAACCCTTCAAGAAATCCTTTACGTAGTCCTCTGCGGCAGATTGCCCCAACTTCAGAGCTTGCTCAAAGATGGCTTTACCGATTTCCGCAGCGCCGATCGTTATTGACCATTCCAACATACTGAATGCTCAGAGGTATCGAATCTTGTTACCAAGATGGCATCTAGGGTAGCAGTCAGACTCAGTAGCGGTGAAATCAAGTCATGGGCTGCTCTTCACTGACAGACGACCCAGGTATCTTTACTGCCGCCGCCCTGAGATGAATTGACGACGAGAGAGCCTTTTTTGAGCGCGACGCGAGTTAGACCACCGGGATTGACATAAATCTCTTTGCCGTAAAGGACATAAGGGCGTAGATCGACGTGACAACCCTCAAACTGATCTCCGATTAGAGACGGGACACGAGACAGTGCGAGAGTCGGCTGGGCAATATACTTGCGCGGGTTAGCTTTGATCTTCTCGGCAAACTCAGCTTGCTCCGCCTGGGTCGAATGTGGGCCGATTAACATCCCATAACCGCCTGACTCATCCGCCGCTTTGACGACGAGCTTATCCAAATTGGCAAGAACGTGATTTTGCTGCTGTGCCTCCCAACAGAGATAAGTCGGGACATTTGAAAGAATCGGCTCTTCGCCCAAATAATAGCGAATCATCGCCGGAACGAAGGCATAAATCACTTTGTCGTCAGCGACCCCGGTTCCCAGTGCGTTCGCCAATCCCAATCGACCGTTACGATAAACCTCCATCAAGCCCGGAATCCCCAACAGCGAATCGGGACGAAACGCCAGGGGATCGATGTATTCATCATCAATGCGGCGATAAATCACGTCTACCCGCTTTAAGCCCTTGGTCGTCCGCATCTGCAAATAGCCATCAGACACGACCAGATCCCGACCTTCGACCAACTCCACGCCCATCTGCTGCGCCAAAAAAGAATGCTCAAAATAAGCCGAGTTATACATTCCCGGTGTCAGCAAAACGACGGTGGGATCGGGCAAATGGTTGGGCGCAAGATTCAGGAGCGTTTCGAGCAGATGACTGGGATACTCCTCCACAGGCTGAATCTTCATCGTATTAAAGACAAGGGGCAGCGTACTTTTCATCACGCGCCGACTTTCTAAGACATAAGACACCCCAGACGGACAGCGCAAATTGTCTTCGAGCACATACCACTCGCCATCGCGATCGCGCACCAGATCCGTCCCAGTAATATGGCACCAAATATTTTCTGGCGGCTTTAACCCCAGACACTGCTTCATGAATCCCTTAGATGAGAGAATCAACTCCTCCGGGATCACGCTGTCTCGAATAATCTTCTGCTCGCCGTAAATATCTCTAAGAAACTGATTGAGCGCATAGATTCGCTGCTTCAACCCCTTCTCAAGCTTGGCCCAATCTTGACCCGACAAGACCCGTGGAATGATATCAAACGGAAAAATTCGCTCGGTGCCCTCATTGTCACTGTAGACATTAAACGTCACACCCATCTTAAACAGGGCAATTTGGGCCGCTTGCTGACGGCGTTGTAGCTCTGCGATCGTCAATGAGTTAATCCGATTGATCAAAGGAACGGCTTCGGGCCGAGGTTGCCCTTTGGTGATAAAAAGCTCATCGTAAAAATCACCAGGTTCGTAATCGTCCAAGTTCACGGCTTGCCCAACGTTAACGTTACCCTAATCAATAGAATTGTGTCCGACTTCAAACTGTAACAACGACTACGTTATTTTCTTTTCATCGTCCCTCAAGGATTATAGATTGAGTAGAACCGACGATCGAGCTACAAAGTTCGATACTATTTGACATCAATTCGATGAAGTTTTTTCGCTGCGTTGTTCAGCGCTTCTGCCCCCCAAGCTGCCAATTTTAAGAAACCTCAAGAGAAGACTTCTGGTTCAAAGTCCCCCACTCGTGGGGGATTTAGGGGACTGTCCGGATTAATCACCGTAGCGAAAGATCTCATCAAAACTCAAGCTCATCCCTTCTTCGACACCGCCGCACAATCTTTGACATACCACCGCCAGAGCAAGTCGGCTCCTTGAGTCAACCCGATGCGCGTCGTCTGGACAAAGGAAATCGAGTGGCGATCGATCTGATCTTGATAATCCTGGCTGCGAGGCTCCAACCACAAAGGCTCTCCAGGCTGTAGCGGTTTTGCCGTTAGAGTGAGATCGATTTTGAGCGCACGACAGAGTTTTCCGGGCCCAGCACCCACACGAGACGGCTTTTCGGCAGGACACCACACCGGAATCGTCTCCAACTGCAACGCCCGAATCAAAACCGCGCTAGGAATGCCATCCAAATCAGTCACGACATTCAAGCAGTGATACATCCCATAAATCAGATACACATAGGTCATCCCCGCCGGGCCAAACATCACTTTGTTACGCGGAGTCTGACGGCGGTAAGCGTGGCAAGCCGGATCGCCCTCCGTATAAGCCTCCGTCTCCACAATCAGCCCCCGAATCAGTGACCCATCTGGCAACCGACGCACGATCGTACAGCCCAACAAATCAGGCGCGACGAGAAGAGACGATCGAGACAGCCAATCTGGTTGAATAAAAGGCGTAATGCTCAAAATTCAAAACTCAAAACTCCACTTCTCACTTTAGGAGAATCTGAGAAAAATCTTTGGTTTATCAAGATTACAGAGAGTTCAGTATAAGATCACTGCCAAAGGTTACAGGCATTTCTGCCTCATCAACGGTACACTTCAGATAAACTCATCATAGAAACTCATATGGATGTCAAGCTCGTTTTACTCATGCTGACTGGCGTTTTCACGATCGCGTGTCTTTTCTTTGGCACCCGCAACGGCTTCTACGACTCTGACAACTACCACGGCAACGGGTCAGCCCATTAATCGAGTCGTTTAGATTAAAGCTAGACGTTGGTCGCCAAGAGCGATTTCTATAACCAGATATTGCGATCGTTAGACTGTGATTCAACTGGATTGTTTGCCCTATGGCGTGGGTCATGCGGATGAAGGGGTGTGTTTACTCGTCCGGATGGGGCCATACCGGGTTTTGCTCGATTGTGGATTGCGTGACCTTTCGTCGCTGACTGGCTTGAGGGCTGACGTTTGTCCTGCGGATTTGGTGTTGTGCAGCCACGCCCACGCCGACCATGCAAGAGGATTGCTGTCACTGCATCAAGCATTTCCCAAACTGCCCATTTATTCCAGCGAGGTGACGACTCAACTCCTGCCGCTCAACTGGACAGGTGCACCGATGTTTAGCCATGCCCTGCCGTGGCGATCGCCCGTTGAGTTTCAAGATGGACTAACCGCAGAATTGTTTCCCGCCGGACACTTACCCGGAGCGGCCGTCATTTTGCTGACGTACACGCCGCCTCCATCCGTTTCCGATCGCTCCTACACAGTGCTCTACACAGGGGATTTCTTTCTCTCTAACTCTCGCCTCGTCGAAGGGCTACGCCTGGAAGAACTGCGGAGCTTGCAGCCAGATGTGCTGATTGTCGAAGGCAGCTATGGCACGGCCCGATATCCCCATCGACGACAACAAGAAAACCAGCTTGCCGAAAGAATTAGCAGCGCGATCGCTCATAATCAATCCGTTCTCTTACCCTTGCCGACGTTGGGTTTGGGGCAAGAATTGTTGATGTTGTTGCGAAGCCATCATTTGTTTACCGGACGCAATATCGACATTTGGGTGAATGGAACGGTGGCAGCGGGCTGCGATGCCTACCTAGAATTGCTGCCTAGTTTGCCGAGCGCTGTTCAAAATTTTGCCCGTCACCAACCGCTATTTTGGGATGAGCGAGTCCGTCCCCATGTGCGTCACCTTGAGGTCGAACAGCGATCGACGATTACGCATCCCTGTATCGTTCTCACTGATCTCACTGTCGATTTGAACCAGTTTTGTCAACCCGAAGATTCGTGGCTGGTGTTGTTGCCGCAGCAGGTTAGTCAGCAAGAAGGGCAAGCGATCGAGGAAGTTTCTTCGTCTCAGATCGCGATCGAGACCTATCTTCTGGCCCAACATTGTGACGGCCCCAGTACCACTCAGCTAATTCACAATTTGCGCCCTCAACATGTGGTGTTTGTGCATGGAGCGCCCAATTATTTGGCTGATTTGACGGGGCTAGAAGAATTGCACAATCGCTATCATCTACATTCGCCATCAGCCGGAAGTTTGGTAGAACTGCCGATCGGCGAAACTTTTTTGCAGCCTGTTGCACCTGACAATAACTATGAAGGCGAACTGGCAGAATTGGGAACGGTGGTGACAATTACACTTCCTGACTCGGTGATGGCCGATCCGCGCTGGCGATCACTAGCCGATACAGGCCTGATCGAAGCTCGCTGGCAGGGAGAAGAACTGGTTTTGCGAGGGCTACATCAGCGTGAATTATTGAATCAGGGAGGCGATCGACTTCCCGATTGGTCGCTGAGAGAATGCTGTCAAAATTGTCGTCATTTTCGCGGACAGCGCTGCTGGAATCCAGGTTCTCCCTTATTTAACTTTAAGGTGACACCCGACGGCTATTGTCCTGGATTTGAGGCGACCCAAGCTCTAAGCGAAAGTTTGGAAGAGATAGAAGACAGAGGATCAGACAGCTAGAGAACGAGAAAAGTAATTGAGAAATAACAGTTGCTCTACTGCTCTCTGAAGTGATCTCAAAAATCTAACCTGAGATTGGTGTAGATCTGTCATCCTGGGTATCATTAAGTTAAGGTCTGGTTATAGTTTAGTTATCAATTACTGAACCTAATCTGTCAAAGCCTATAGGCGTTTGGGCGGCGGATTTTGGGCGAGTGATTGATAGTTTCGATCGCCACTAGCTCAACTGTTTGGAGAATGCTTAAGTGAAATTTTGGTTAAAACTCAGTCTAAGCAATTGGGCAACTAGATTACTTTATTTATGTCTAGCGACAGATGTCGGTCTTATATTTGTTCATCTCGTCCACTGGCAAACGAGCCTCGCAAATAGTCATCTCTTCTCGATCGAAGCCGATCGTGGATATGCAGAATTTTTTCAATATATCAAAGAGTACTGGATTGTTCTTTTGTTAGGATTGACTGCACTAGAAAGACGCTCAATTCTATATTTAAGCTGGGCTTCACTATTTGTCTATCTATTACTAGATGATTCGCTACATATCCATGAGAGATTAGGTGAGTCTATTTCAATAAGATTTGCGTTTTCCGACTTATTAGGTATACGAGCCATTGATTTAGGAGAGCTAATTGTATCTGGAGCATTTGGGTTAACATTTTTAATCTTTATTGCTGTTTCCTATCGGTTTGGAGACTATAAATTTAGAAGAACTTCTAAACGCTTAACTTTGTTAATGCTTACTTTGGTTCTGTTTGGGGTGGTCATCGACATGATTCATGGTGTCCTTAACTTCACAAAAATAAGTTCTCTAATTGGGCTATTAGAAGACGGCGGCGAAATGGTTGTGATGAGCACGATCGTTTGTTTTGCCTTTAGCTTATTGGGATCTTCTCAAGCTCAAAGCGAGACGGCAACAAAGCTTGTAGAAAACTCGAACGCTTTTGAATAAAAGTTACTTTCAGCCTCTTGAGATTTTGTGAGTTTATGCCAAATATCACAGAAATCAGTTTGAAAAACTTTAGACTACCGATTCAATAGTTGCAATATTGCCCATTTTGATTGGTAATGTACAATTCCTAGAATTCAAATTCTTGGTCAAGAGGCTTCCATTAAACACAAGGCTGGATTTCTGCTAGTTTAAGTCTCCATACTTGCTCATCCGCTTCGCCCACATTCTCAAAGTTTACATATTCACCTTCATTTAGAGAACAGACACTTAGAGAACAGATTGCATAATTACAATCTTCAAAGTCGTATCATCTCACTTCCTCTTTGAAACACTACCAAACTCTAGCTCATACGATCGCTTCTACAGTACACCTGGAATAAATAGAGACAGATCTACATTGCACTTTAGGGAGTACTTTTAAGTCCGCGATCGCTAAAAACCCCAGTATTTCTCTCGCTATAAAGTTGTAGTTTTAAGGCAATCCAATAATGGGTGGTATTGAACTGCTGCCACTCAATGATTCAACTTCTATACCGATTTTGTGCTGAATTCGTGCAGTTGAGTACAATCTTGCTGCTTGCCTTCCTTTAAGCTACAAAAGATTGATTAATTTGGACTTTAGATTCCGATTCAATCTAAGATCTAAACTCCCAAATCTAAAATACCGCTATGGCAAATCTCACCCCCAATCCCAGCTACAGCCTCTCCATCCGCTTTCAAGTGCCCAATCAGCCCGGAATGCTTACTAGCGTCACTCAAGCCGTCTCCGATCGCGGCGGCAATATGGGGCAAATCGATGTCGTCGAACAAACCCGCGACTCCTCCACACGAGAAATTGTCGTCGATACCGCCAGCACCGAACATGCCGAAGAAATCATTCAAGCGGTGAAAGCACTGCCCAACGTTAAAGTTCTCAACAGCTACGATCGCACCTTCGCGCTCCATCAAGGCGGCAAAATCACCGTTCGTAGTAAAGCCCCTCTGAGCAGGCAGTCAGATCTGGCCATGGCCTACACCCCAGGAGTCGGTCGCGTCTGTATGGCCATCGCCCAAAACCCTGATCGCGTTTACGAATTGACCATCAAACGCAACACTGTGGCGATCGTGACCGATGGCAGCGCTGTTTTAGGATTGGGCAATCTGGGCCCCGAAGCCGCCATGCCCGTGATGGAAGGCAAAGCCATGCTGTTTAAAGAATTTGGCGGACTGGATGCTTTTCCGATTTGTCTCGCAACGCAGGACACCGACGCGATCGTTGAAGCGGTGAAAAACATTGCTCCTGTCTTCGGAGGTGTAAATTTAGAAGACATTGCGGCTCCGCGCTGTTTTGAGATCGAAGCCCGCCTTCAAAAAGAACTTAACATTCCCATCTTTCACGACGACCAACACGGAACGGCGATCGTCACGTTGGCCGCTCTGACCAACGCCCTAAAAGTCGTCAAAAAATCCCTATCTACAGTAAAGATTGTGATCAATGGAGCCGGGGCCGCCGGGGTTGCGATCGCTCATCTCCTCCTCAAAGCGGGTGCGACTCAAATCGTAATGTGTGATTCCAAAGGCATTTTGTCAAACGATCGTCCCGATCTAAACGATCAAAAACGTGCTTTTGCAGTCGAGCAACCGGGTAAACTTGCAGACGCAATGAAAGCTGCTGATGTCTTTCTAGGAGTGAGTGCGCCGGGAGTGGTTACGCCTGAAATGGTGCGATCAATGGCAAAAGATCCGATCGTTTTCGCGATGGCCAACCCCGTCCCCGAAATTCAGCCCGAACTGGTGCACGATGATGTGGCAGTGATGGCGACCGGACGCAGCGACTACCCCAATCAAATCAACAACGTGTTAGCGTTCCCCGGAGTGTTTCGCGGTGCATTAGACTGTCGTGCCTCTGGCTTCACTACTAGCATGTACTTGGGTGCTGCTCTAGCGATCGCCAGTCTAGTTGCTGACAGTGATCTAAACCGAGAAAATATCATTCCGTCTGTGTTTGACGATCGTGTAGCCACTGCTGTTGCTGATGCCGTTCAACGAGCCGCTCGCGAAGATGGAGTCGCCAGAATTTAAGCAAGATTGCCGGATCACAAATTTCCTCAAAAACAAAGCCAGGAGTGCTCACCCAAACCAATCCGCACACTTGTTTCATCCTCATTCCTCATCCCTCCTCGCGAAGCGGATTACCCAAAAGGGGAACAGATCATCGAAGTTCTCCCTCATCCCTTCTTCAAGGACTCACCAACAATCTCGCCTCACACACCACCTGTCCCGCCGTCAACGTCAATTGTTGAATTTGAGTTTCTGTTCCGAGGCTGACCGTGTAGCCGTTGAGGTCGTCGATCGCCATTCCTCGTTTTGCTTTGGCATGGGGGAGCCATTGAGGATTGACAAGTTTTAGCTGATGGGGACTAGCCACCTCAAATCCGGTACGAATGGCGATCGCGCTCACGGCTCCACTTACAGAAATTAATGAGGCACTGATGAGAACCTGATTCTCTTCGAGGGCAATTTGGAGGTTTTGCAAATTCAAATCGGGATCAGAGAGAGAATCGGTCAGATCACCTGACTTAAGCAGCATAATCAAAAACTCTTTGACTCCATTTGCCAATAGAGGAGCCTTCAAAGACGCATCCAGATCTGCCTGGTGCAACAGTACCCACCCCTCAACAGAAATGGGTTCCAACAACTCCAAAGCCTTACCTCGCAGCACCTGACCTAGATTGACGCGAATATTGGCTCCTGTTAAAAAAATCTCGCTCAGATGCAGACCCTGGTAAACCGCTTTGCAAGCCGACAGCGTGATCTTGGGAATGCAGCCCGACAGAATTTGTCGATCGCCCGCCGCAATCTCTAGCTGCAACGCTTCGACGTGTTCGACCTGCGATCGTAGCCACAACCTCACCGCCGGAGACAAAATTTTGCTAATCAGACGACTTTTTTGAGTTGGGGGATCAGTCTGCTCCTCCACTGGGTTTGAGTTCACATCAGACTGAGAAGAATCCATACAGCCTCAACATTAAGGATGATCGTAGGTTGCTCTACAGCATACAGGAAACTACAGTCGTCCTTTTTGCCTTTGCTAAATTCCTTTTTTGGGTGCTGATTGTCAAGAAATCCTGACATTTAGATTTCTTTTGGGATCTTTACCTTCTGTAAGCATGATTTGGCGATCCCCAAGTTAGAGAAAATGTCATGACTTCATAACATTACGATCCCCGATCTGCCCGAAAACTCGTCGATCGACCGAAACTCAACGCTTTGACCCCTTGACCCAGCTCGGACTTTTGGGCACTATGACTCAGTAGAGAGCGATCCCCGGATTGTTAACGAAGGTAAACTTAGACGAGTCGTTAGGAACGATTGATGCGGTTAGAAAAGATTGGAGCAAATAATTATGGCAACCGAACGTCCCCCTCTCGAAGAAATGACCCTACGGCAACTGAGACGAGTTGCAAGTGAGTACGGAGTCTCCCGCTATAGCCGAATGCGAAAAGATCAGCTTTTAGCGTCGATCGAAGAAATCCAGCGCACCCGATTTTCAACAAACCCATCCCGTAAACTTGAGGCACAGGAAGAAGTGGAAGCAGCAAAGTTTGATGTTGGACAGAGTGATCTCACAGGTGGTTCTTTAGCCGTCGTTGATGAAGACCTGGCAGATTTACCCCAGGGTTATGGTGAGAGCCGCATCGTGCTGATGCCCCGCGATCCCCAATGGGCGTACACCTACTGGGATGTCTCCAACGAACACAAAGAAGCGCTGCGCTCTCAAGGCGGTCAACAACTTGCCCTGCGAATCTACGATGTTACCGACCTGACCTTACAGTTTCAAAGCCCCCACAGCGTCCAAGAATATCCCTCAGATGAGTTGGCGAGAGAATGGTATTTGCCGATTCCGGTGAGCGATCGCGATTACATGGCTGAGATTGGCTATCGCTGTGCAGATGGTCGTTGGCTCGTCTTAGCGCGTTCTACTCCAGTGCGAGTGCCTCCGGTCTACCCCTCTGATTGGATTGAAGATCAGTTCATCACCGTCTCGTGGGAAGAAGATCTGCGCGACAAAACTTTCCTTGAATTGGTGCCTCCTGCCAAACGCATGATGATGGGCGAAGCGGCGATCGCAGGCACGATGACCAGCAACCCCATCTACGACGAAATTTTTGGATTGGCTCAAAGCATCGAAGCTCAACGGATCGCCGGGTCGCTCTACGGCTCCATGCAGCAGGTTCCCATTCACGAAGAAGCCATCAGTTCCTACGTCTTCCCGTCGGGTGTAGGCATGTGGGCAGTGCCAACGACTTCTGGCTTAACGATGTCGGGCGTGGGGATGTCGGGAGTCGGCTTTTCTGCCTCAATGCCGCCGATTCGTCCTCGTCAATTTTGGCTAGTTGCGGATGCAGAACTGATTGTCTACGGCGCAACTGAACCTGATGCTACTGTAACGATCGGCGGTCGGCCCATCAAACTCAACCCCGACGGCACGTTCCGTTTCCAGATGTCTTTCCAAGATGGCATGATTGACTACCCGATTATGGCCGTTGCGGTGGATGGCGAACAGACCCGCGAAGTTCACATGAAGTTTGAGCGTGAAACTCCCAGCCGTCGCACCAACACCAAAGAAGAAGCAGTGCAGGAGTGGTTGGTCTAAGAAGGGATGAGGGATGAAGCCTTTCAATCCCCTTCTTCTTCCGCCTATTTTCTAGTTTTTCTAAATCTCCCTAGTCTTTCCCT
>NZ_JBJPHU010000135.1:0-16610 GCF_052939515.1 Phormidesmis sp. 146-33 | reverse complement strand
GAATTTACTGTCCTCTCTTGCATTCCGGCTTCCTAGTTTTGTCAGTCAAGCAGGGATTCTTACAACTGATTTAAGACGGCTATTGATGAACTCGAAACCTTTATCACTCAAAAAAATAAGGTCTAGATCTGGACGATCGTTGACCCTTTTAGTTAAGGACTTTTAGGGTGGGTCTTAGGCAACCACAGTGTAGAAACGTTTCGATCGCTAGGGACAATTGTGGCGACTTGACAGTACCTTAATTTTTGGGATGTTCCTGTCCCAGATGATTTATCACCCTGATTCAGCAACGCCGAATTACCCTTCTCTCTTCACCAATCAAAACTCAAACGCTATTTTTTGAAGGGATCATGCTCGGCTAAAATCTTCTCTAATTTGGCTTCATCCACTCTCGAAATTAGCCGCTTGGATTCGTGAATATCGCGAGTGGTTTTTGACAGACTAAAGGTAGAGCCAACCGTAAACAAAACGCCCATTCCCATATAGCCTTTTACCCAATTATCGACAGGCAAATTGAGAATTCCGATCGTCGTCGCTGACACAGAAAGCACAAAAGAAGCCCACACTTGAACCACCCACGCACTGGTCGGAGCATCCCGATCGACGTTGTATTTTTGCATCGTTTTTTCCAAAAAGATTCTTTGTAAGTGATGGTTTTGAATCTTTAAGCAAAGAATAGCAGGGGTCTTGAGCAGAAGATTTACAAAGTGGACAGACCGATCGCCGTCCCTTAACAATTATTTTAGAAGTGAGAAAAATCCCAATTAAAACATCCTCTCAAAGTCTTAGTCTTGACTGCACGAAAACTTCACCCTTTAGGTAAGCGCTTTGTCTCTTTAACGTCTATCTATTGAAAAGATTGAATGAAGGGATCAAATTGGTAAAAAACTGCGATCCCCGTAACAGCAACTACTCAGACTCGGAATCAGGCTGACTACACTAGTAGAAGCTTGGGTAAACTCTAGCCAACCTCTCCGATTCTTTAGGCTCATATTTAGCATTAAAGATTCAGTCTCAGGCTCCAGATCTAACGTTCACCGTTATCGTTCAGACTCAAATTCCAGATTCAACCAGACCCACAAGTATGACAACAATGGTCAACGCAACTGAAAAGCCCAAACATCGCGTCGTCATCATTGGGGGCGGTTTTGGTGGACTCTATGCTGCAAAAGCGCTAGGAAACTCCTCCATCGAAGTCACCCTGATTGACAAACGCAATTTCCATTTGTTTCAACCCCTTCTCTATCAGGTTGCTACTGGAACGCTCTCCCCGGCTGATATTTCTTCGCCGCTGCGATCGATTCTCAGTCGTCACAAAAATGTTCGCGTCTTGATGGAAGAAGTCGTAGATATTGATCCCCACGCAAAGACGGTGATTTTGCGAAAGGAAGAATTGCCCTACGATACGCTGATTGTCGCGACGGGAGTCAGTCACCACTATTTTGGCAACGAACATTGGAAAGACAATGCTCCCGGCTTAAAGACGGTTGAAGATGCGATCGAGATGCGGCGGCGGATTTTTATGGCCTTTGAGGCAGCCGAAAAGGAAACCGACCCCGAAAAGCGCAAAGCGTGGCTAACATTTGTGATTGTGGGTGGCGGCCCAACTGGAGTAGAACTGGCCGGGGCGATCGCAGAGTTGGCCTTCAAAACCCTCAAAGAAGATTTTCGCAACATTGACACCACCGAGGCTCAGATTCTCTTGCTCGAAGGTCTCGATCGCGTGTTGCCGCCTTATGCGCCTGACTTGTCTGCCAAAGCAGAAGCCTCTTTGACGCGACGCGGTGTGACGGTGCAGACCAAAACCAAAGTCACGAATATTGCAGACGATGTGGTGACGATCGAGCGCAATGAGCAAGTTGAGCAGATTCCAGCCCAAACGATCCTCTGGGCGGCGGGTGTGAAGGCTTCGGCAATGGGCAAGATTTTGTCAGATCGGACGGGGGTCAGCCTCGATCGAGTGGGGCGTGTCATGGTCGAACCGGATCTGAGCGTGTCAAACCATCCTGATATTTTTGTGATTGGCGATCTGGCACACTTTGCTCATCAGGGCGAAAAACCGTTGCCTGGTGTAGCTCCTGTCGCGATGCAAGAAGGTCAATATCTGGCCAAATTGGTCAAAGCAAGACTCAAAGGACAGTCGCTTCCAGCTTTTTCCTACGCAGAGATCGGAAGTCTGGCGGTGATTGGGCAAAATGCTGCCGTCGTCGATTTGGGCTTTATTCAATTTACTGGAATCATCGCCTGGTTGATCTGGGTGGTGGCTCACATCTACTATCTGATCGAATTCGACAACAAACTAGTTGTAATGTTTCAGTGGGGATGGAGCTACTTTACGCGCAAGCGTGGCGCGCGATTGATCACAGGCGATGATGCGATGGTGGAAGTTCACATGGCGGGCAGCGATCGCAAAGAGAGGTCTACTTCGGCGGGCAAGACGGCGATCGAGGTTTAGTTCCGCTGACAGATGCAGCATTTGGTTAACCATACGACACTGAATGCTGCTCTGGTTCAAATATCAAGAGCGTTAGAACGTCTGTAGACGAATCAAGCTTTAAGAATTTACGAAATCAAACTGACAATTCTTTGACTTGCGAACGCAAAATTGGATTTGCAATCTTAAATTTTAGTTGTGTCAGGTTGTCGATCGCGGCTCATGATTAAAAGCGTGTCCTCAGCCCGTGAGCAGGTTGACCGCTTCATATTCACGATCGTTATACCAAATCAACCAACAAATGATACTGATAAAAAATCAGTTAATTAACCGATTTCTATCTCTCAGATTTGAAAAGAACCTATCAAGGAAGCCGTTTCAAAGTCCCCCAAAATGGGGGATTTAGGGGGCGAGGATCTGTATCAGTAACTAGTGGATTTGGTATTAGAAGTCTTTTACACTTCATTTTCTACACTTCATTTTTAGAAGCCTCAGACATCAAAGATTGCAGAAGATTAATGTCACACTTCTTAAGATTGAGGGCTATTTGCATCCCACAACACGATGTTTTTTCGTGGAGAGATCAAGAAGTTTTTGGCGCATCCGGAACTTTACGGTCGATGAGTGTTTTAAAACTCACCTCCACAGACATGCGCTCCTGAGTGGCTCGTCTATTCATTCAGGCGGTTTGTAGAGGAGTTCAAAACCATTTCGATTTTGTTGTTGCTCGTGTTCACAGAATTCAAACCGTTCAACATACAGACATCAGTTTAGCAATCAATTAGTTATTTTAATTCTGTTTCCTACAGCAATCTTTAATTGATTGATCGCTGACTGTTTTTGACGTGCTTAAGCTCTCTATTCCCTCTAAGGAAAATTGCTCCATGACTGTTTCTCAAATTGCAACCATTCTCCAGTCCACTCTGCAAAATGGACAACTTGAACTCAAAGAATCCACGATCGAGTCTCTCCCGTTAGGCAGCCTGTTCGCCTTACTCGAAAGCGAAGGAATCGTTTTCAATCAAGCTGAAATTATTGCTGAAAGCGATCGCGTCACCCTTACGGGATTGGCTTCAATTCTCAACGCCACTAACGTTTTAGTAGAAGCCGTTTTTCAAGATTCCAACGATCGTGTAAATTTCGCTCTCAGCGCTAAACAGCTACCGATTTGCTGCATTCCTGGTGCTGCGTGGCTAGATCTGCGAGACGGACAGCTTGCCTTACAAGTGATTGAAGGGGATATTGCAGGAAGCATTAGCGGTAGCGTTCGCGTGGGTGATAGTGAGATTTCTACTGCGCTATTGGTCGGCAAGGTTGGAGGCGAAGTGGTTCTGCAATGGACGATCGCACAACTCGACATCTCAGCGATCGCGGCAACATTTCTAAACGGCGCATCAATGCCCCCTGATCTGCCAAACCTTGCCTTTAAGGATATTGAAACCACCATTCAGCCAAAGTCTCGTAGCTTCTCGTTTCGAGCCAGTTCTGCTCAGGCGTTGAGTTTTCCCCCCAGTGGAAACGGGTTTAGCATTACAGAAACCAGTCTTGCGATGAGCCGCGAGGATGATCAGATTGAGTGCGCGATCGCCATTCACGGTCAAAACTCGTTGGTCATTGCTGAAGAATTTGCCCTCAACGAAGTTCAACTAGAGTTCAAACTTGCGGGGCAAGAGTGGTCAATTTCTGGTGCAGTCGAGGCAGAATTATTCGCTCAGTCTCTAACGTTGGCAGCGGAATATCGTCAAACGCAAGACGAGAGAAGTCTCAAGCTTTTTGCAGCCGCGACTCCCGCAATTAAAATCGTCGATTTAGAAGACGCGGGACACTTCAGCTTGTCGCAAATTGGGTTGGAGTTGAGTAAAGAACGACCGACCGAACCTAGCACCGCGCAATCGGCTTGGAGTCTGTCGGCATCGGGTGCCATTCAAATTACAGACGTGCTTGATTTTGAAGGAACTCTGACGCTATTCAAACAGACTGACGGCACTGTGGGACTGATGTTTGAACCCGATCATGCCAGCGTTCGTTTGGCATTGCCGCCCACATCATTGATGGATTTAGAGTTTGGTGGAGTCTCGATCGTACGTCAACCCAGCCTCGATTCCACGACGACCGAATTTGCATTTGAGGCAGCAGTCACGTTAGCGTTTCAGGGATTTCACCCCACTGTTCACAAATACTTGCCGGAGACAATCCAAACCACATTCACAGCCGATCGTCATCGTGTCACTTTAACCGCAGATCGCGTGCTGCAACCGTTTGATTTTGTGATTCCTCCGATCGAGATCGATGCTGATAACCAAATTGATTTAGGGGTGGCGAGTTTAGATGTGTCGGATCTGGTGATTCGGCTTGGACAAGCGATCGAATTAGGGGCACAGCTTGGAGTCGGATTGCCCGCTAACTTAAATAAACTGTTTGGCGTTAACGATGACGGCACTGCACTCGTCGAATTCTTCAATACGTTTGACCCTAGCGATCGAGACAACACCGTCGTCAAAGCCGAACTCAGCATCGGCACCGCAGGCATCCAAATCATGCCGACCTCTTCGATCTTAAAAGCTGTGCAGTTGGTCGAAGAAAACGGCGAAACCTTCTGGTATTGCAAGCTTGGCAACGAGGGCGAATTTGGCGAAGTTAAGTTCAAAGTGCCTGTGTTTAAGTATGACTTGACTCGATCGAGCTTTATGGCCAGCGGCGGATTTGAGACGATTAAGCCCTTGGTGTTGCCGATGACTCCGATGAAACACTTGCTCAAAGCCTGCAAACTTCAAGGTGCGGCGGATGCGTTGCCCAACAGTGTGCCGCTCAAAGAAATCAAGATTGTGGATGATCAGGGCAACTTTAAAGTCGATGAATTGATTGCTGAATT
This sequence comes from Phormidesmis sp. 146-33, assembly GCF_052939515.1. Lineage (NCBI taxonomy): Bacteria > Bacillati > Cyanobacteriota > Cyanophyceae > Leptolyngbyales > Leptolyngbyaceae > Phormidesmis > Phormidesmis sp. 146-33. Next base: position 11,304 of record NZ_JBJPHU010000135.1, on the reverse strand, counting down.
GGGCGCGATCGGAGCCAACCTTCCTGCCGAAATTAAGGATAGTTTGACGGTGATTGGCGACCATTTAGACGAGTTGCCCGATAGCTTTAAGCAATATCTCAACATCGAGATTCCTCAGAGCTTTGACTTTGATTTAGCCGTCACCCCCGAAGGCAGCGTGCGGTTTGATGCACGAGTCAAAGAAGGCGATCCGCCGATTAAGCTGATGTCTCCGGCGCTAATGGGAGTCTTGCCCGTTCTGAATTGTGTACAGCTTCGCGGCATCTCGTTTGGCGAATTGGCAGGCGGTAGCTTGTTCTTGCTGCAAGTCGATGCAACGCTAGACCAATTCGATTTGGTAACGCTGGCGAGTTCACTGCTGTTACCTGAAATTGAGAACAATCCGCTGCCCTCGTCGCGCAGTCTGCACCGTCGATTGATTCTCGACAAACTATTTATGGTGATTGTGTATCAGACGGTGATTCCGATTCCGATTCCCTTGTTCTATGACGAGATTGGCATTGAATACTTGGGGCTAGAAGGCGTTGAATTGGGTGCCCATGCTCAGTTTCCGATGCCGACCTTTGACCTTGCAGAAGCCGGAAAACTGCTGTCGAATTTCAAACAGTTCTTTACCGATCGAGACTTCCTCCTCGACCCCAACTCGGCTCCCAAAAACCTCAATCTCACCTTCTCCCTCAAAAAGAATTTCTTGGAGTTGCCCAAATACCTGAGTCCTAACGGAACGCTCTTAGGCGACGACAAAGGTGGCCCCGAAATCAACGCCTACGCCAGTCTTGCCAAACTAATGAACGGCATGAAGACGCTTTCTGTCAACGACTTAATTCAGGCGATGCCGCTGTCCGATCGGGTTGGCAACACCGCCGTCTCATTTGGTGCCCTGTCAGGAAGTCTCGGCTGGCTCGTCACTACGCCCGACGAATTTAGACAGATTGCTGCTCAACCTGCCCTCAAACAAATCGCCTATTCACAACTCGGATTAGCCTCCACCGCGCCAGTCAATTCAGTTTTGAGCATCTTGCCGACCGTCACGACTCCTAACGAAGAGGGACTTGTGGTGTTCCTCAAAGGCAAGTGTGCGGTGAAGAATCTCGCCAGTTTTGAGACGACGTTTGGGTTGGCGGCATCTGGCTCGACAGGCTTCGCCACTGGCTTCCAAATGGTTGGCAAAGTTGCGGATACGATCGAGATGGGTTTTGAAGGTCGAGTCGCCATTCAGCCTAAAAACAGCACCGCTTTCCGATTAGAGGGACGCAGCTATCTCAAGATTGCTGACAAAACGGCGTTTAGTGGCGATGTGCAAATCAGCGATCGACGCTTTGAATGTAGTGGTTCGCTGGACTTATTTGGGCTGGGTGGCTCTGTGGCAATGAGCATCGATCGCGATCAAGGTGCCGATCTTCGCGGTGAACTGAACCCGATCGACCTCAGCATCTTCCAACTCACGGGAGCAAACGGTCAACCCAAACCGAGTGTATTCCTCGCAATCAAGCCTAACCAAATCCCGACGATGGATGTGTCTGGAGCCGTTCAACTTCTGGGTCTGCGGGGTGAAACTCGCATTAACGTCAGCGAGAATTCTTTCCTGTTTGCGGTGTCAGGTAACTTGTTTGGTCGGTTTGGCGGCAGTATGCGGGCAAGCGGAACGCGACTCACCGATCGGGTAAACTTCCGAGTTTCTGCCACGATGCAAACCGATCTCTTGCAGTTCATCAAAACCGAAGCCACGCAAGTCATCAAACAAGCGGCAGACAAAGCGCAAGCCGATATCACGATCGCTCAAACACGAGTCGATGCGGCTCAACGAGATGTGAATAGTCTTCAGCAAACGGTGGATCAACAACGAGCGATCGTCCGGGGAGAACGGGCGGCGGCTCAACAGAAGTTTGACAGCGCTCAAGCAGACTTCAACACCAAGCAAGTCAAAGTCAACGAACTTAGTAACGGCATTCGCTCCCGACAGCAGGAGATTGCTCGCCTCAAGCCAGCCGACATCTGCATCAAAAACCCGTTTACGGGTAAGACGAGTTGTTCTCCTGGCATTCCTAGCCCCGCCAACGCTGCCCGCATTACCAAGTTAGGGCTTGAGATTGCAGGACTCGAAACGGCACTAAAAGGGGCAACAGGCGGACTCACCATCGCCAAGGGAGCGCTTGAGTTGGCGAGACGAGGGCTGAATACGACTCCGATCGACCTTGATCTCAGAGTGTCTGGGCCGTTGGCACTGCTCAAAACTGCGACTGGAACGTTAACCGCAACTCAAGAAACGTTGGCGCTAACCAAGCGAGGTGTAGGAGCCGCCGCGTCTGCCAATGATTTCATTGCACGGTTTGGGTTAGCCAATCTGCTGCAAATCAATTCGGCGAGTTTTGACGCTGACCTCAATACCGCTTCGGGCGGACGGGTGTTGCTAAATGTCAATCTCACTTACCAAGGCAGAGTGTCTAACTTGGCGTTGAACTTCAATCTCAAAGAGCCGCAACTGGCTTTAAACGATGCTCAAGCGTTGGGTCGGCAGTTGTTGTCTGTTTGACTATTCGGCGGGAAGTCTTGCGCTCTAATCTTTGATTGAGCGTCGGGATGAAAGCCAGGGCGTTGATGAACTGTCCCCTTAACCGATGTGAAGCGTAGCTGAACAAGAGCTTGGGGACGGCGAAGAAGCGCCACTCTCTTACAAACGCAACGAGAGAGTTTGATATACTTGTATTGGTCGTTGACCCACCCGCATGGCTGACAACAAAAGGCTTGAGTCTAACTCGCCCTGGAACGAGCATGAGCAACGGGAAAGAAACAAGTCCTGCTGGTCGGAGATTTCCGTAAATCCAAGATGCGTTTGTCGAATTGAAATCAACAACCTTGGGAAGCAGGGTTGCTGCCAGGGTAGTAGAGCAATCTGCTGCGGGAGTTAGGCTCACAGCGCGTGTAGCACACCTCCGGAGGACAGGTAAGACCAAGATCGTACTCGGTACGAAATCTCGTTCGCGAGATTCCCCAACGTGGCACTGACCGATGAAACTGGAAGCCCGCTCTGTATGCGTAGCATCAGAGTTGGGTACTTCACATTACAAATCGTCTGTAGGAAGAGTCTTACAGGCGATTTCTCGCGTCTGCAACAGGGTTAAATCTTGACCGTAGTAATTTGTCGATCGCACTCCACGTTAATATGAAGAGCGTGTCCCCAGTCTGTGAGGATATGCGTCAACCTCTCAACTCGCAAATCGAATTTCTGCTTCATCAAGGACGGCAACTGAGCAAAGCTGGCTCCTACGAAGGGGCGATCGCCTATTTTGACAAAGCATTAGAGCGGTATCCCAATTGGTACATCGGTTGGTATGAGCGAGGGAGAGCACTCCAGGAACTCGGACAACATGAAGCGGCGATCGCCAGCTTTAAAGAAGTCATCCTTCTCAAACTTGACTTTGCTCCCGCCTGGCACAATCAAGGCATGATCCTGGCAAAACTGGGACGATATGAAGAAGCTATCGCCAGCTACGATCGCACGCTTGACCTCTACGCCAACAACTACAAAGCCTGGTACAACCGGGGCAACGCGCTGGTGAAGTTGGGGTCGGTTGGGGAGGCGCTGCACTGCTACGAAGAAACGCTCAAACTCAAACCGGACTACGCGCGGGGCTGGTACAATCGGGCGATCGTGCTGACTCAACTGCGCCGCTATGATGAAGCGATCGTGAGCTACGATCGGGCGCTCAAGTTTCGTCCCCATTTTTCCGATGCTCACTACAATCAGGGCAACCTGTTTAATCGGTTGGGGCGCTATGCGGAGGCGCTAATTTGCTACGAACGAGTGTTACGCATCAAGTCTGACTTACACGAAGTCTGGTACAACTACGCCAATATTTTGCACAAACTCGGCTCTCACGAGCAAGCTTTAGAAAGTTACGACAAAGCGATCGCCCTTCACGCCGATTCTCACGAAACCTGGTACAACCGGGGCAATACGCTAGAGGCGCTGTGTCTGTACGAAGATGCGATCGCCAGTTATCAGCAAGCTTTGACGCTCAAACCCGATTTGTATGAAGCCTGGCACAATCAAGGGTGCGCCTATCAGCATTTGGGGTTTTATGAAGACGCGATCGCCCGATATGACCAGGCTCTCACCCTAAAACCTGACTTTCATGATGCCTGGATTAGTCGCGGCATTGCCCTTCGCAAAACGCATCAATATGAGGCCGCGATCGCTAGCTTTGATCAAGCGTTAGCAATCTATCCAATTTGCGCTGACAGTTGGTATCGACGCGGCCGCGCCCTGGGGCACTTGGGACAGACTGAGGCGGCGATCGAAAGCTATGACGAGGCGTTGAGTTTAAATCCTCAATTTGATAAAGCCTGGTACAGTCGGGGCGTTTCTTTGGGGCGATTGGGCAGACATCAGGCGGCGATCGAGAGCTACAACAATGCGCTGGCAATCAATGCTCACTTTCCCAATGCTGAGAGTAGTCGGAGTCTTTCGCTAAAAGCTTTGGGGAGGGAGGTAGAAGGGATGAGGGATGAGGGATGAGGGATGAGGGATGAGGGATGAGGGATGAGGGATGACGCGAAGGACTTTGAGCCAAAAAATTCGTCCGAAAGTTCTCCAGAATTGGGAATTGAGGGGCTGGCGCGCTGGGTAACGAAGCGAAAAACCTTCATCGTGTTATCTGGTTAGCTTGTGGGATTTTGACTGACGATGCCTGACCATTGGGCTTTTTTGAGCTTTTCGCGACGATAGGAGAAAAATTTGGTCGCGTCTTGATAGGTGCAGTGAGGCGCGATCGCCACCTGATCGGGACTGATGCCCAACTGCTCAATCTGCAACGCATTCACCCGTCGCACGTCTAATCGGACTCGCCCTGGGGTCGCGTCGGGGAGTATGGGGGAATTGGGTAGGGCCAAGAGTCGCTCTATGCTGGCTTCTAGCGGACTGTCTGGATCGATCGCCAGCACCGTCGCTCCCACTTCTACAGCGACATGGGTAGATACTTGATAAACTTCACCTGCGATCGCGGGCCCCATCGCAATGCGTAAATCGGATGGCTGACTGCCCTGAGCGCAAAGTCGAGCGATCGCGTGAGGCACAATTTTTTGAGAAGTTCCTCGCCAGCCTGCATGAATCGCGGAGACGTGTCCCGTTTGCGTATCGGCAATCAGCACGGGGGTACAGTCTGCACTACACACCCAGACAGCTTGACCAAACTGGTCGCTGATCAGCCCATCTCCCGCCAAAAGATTTTCTGCTGAAAAGTCGGGCATCTCCGAAGGGGCTAACACGTTGTTTCCGTGGACTTGCTGAAGTCGGTAAGCGCTGGCATTGGGATTGAGAACTTCGGTCAGGAGGAAAGGCGATCGCGGAGAAAATTGCTGCGTAAAAAAGCCGTGCTGCCACGATTCCAGCAAGCTACAGGTTAGATAGGGAAGCTCATTCCAGGTTTGCCAGTGCCAGGTGTGCATAACGGATTTTGCTAGATTTTAGGTTCACTTTAGCAATGGATTCCTCAAGTTGTCGGATTTGAAATATAAAGGCTGTATCAAGAAAGTATGATCGCCCCCCGTAAATTTACAAATAAAGCGTTCGTTAGGCAGCAATTGCTCGTAGAATTTTCGAGGATCAGAGTCAAAAACTTGGGATATGTTTAATTAGGGTTGAGCAAGATTACGGAGTTGGGTGAGCCGCTCGATCAAGCATTCCTCTCGATTCCGTCTCGTCCCAAGTCATATCGGAACTTTCGCACGATCATGGGCGACAAGTCTGAGAGCTATCCCAGTCCTATTTATCGAGGAGAGTGTTAATGAGTCAGCCGCGTAATGCCCAAAGCTTTTGGAGACAGCGTTCTCTACTAAAACGGTTAAGCTGCCTGAGCGGAGTTGGCATTCTAAGTAGTGGAGTTGCCCTGGCGCAGGCTCCCTCTGACATTCCTGAAATCGTAATTTCTACCCCGTCTAAGGCGGCTCCTTCTGTCTCTCAGACGGCTTCTGATCTGATGGCTCCCTCTGCGGTCTCTCCCGCTTCAGCAAAACCCGAACCGCCTGCTCTTCAAATTGAGACGGTTCCTCAATCCACGACTTCTCCAGCGAATGAGTACGAAGCACCCAGCACGATCGTTTTTACCGATCGCTCCTCTGGCTGTGAATTTGCTTTAGAAGCGGGAAAAACTTTGGCAAATGGGGCTTGTGGCAGTCCGAAAGTGGCGAGGGAGCGATCGAGTGGCTTTACAGGCGGCTACTCTACGGCTCAGGCGGCGGCTCCGATTCGAGTTGAGCGAGTCAGCTATGAGCGACGTTTGGAAAATACAGCGCCTCCGGTGACAACTCCGCTGTCTGCGTCCGCCTTTGTCAAAAACTATTACAATCGCAGCGTTCGCCCACTCGGAATTCCTGGAAACAATAATGTGCGCTTGCTGTTTCCTTTATCGATTCCTTCGGTGATTACGTCGGTGTTTGGCTGGCGAGTTCATCCGATTACGGGCGATCAGCGACATCACTCAGGGACGGATCTGGGCGCACCGATGGGGACTCCGGTTTTGGCGGCGTTGACAGGTCGCGTCATGCTGGCTGATTTCTTTGGGGGATATGGGCTGGCGATCGCCCTAGAACACACTCAAGGCACTCAGCAAACCCTCTACGCTCACTTATCAGAAATCTTTGTCAAGCCTGGAGAAGTGGTGAAGCAAGGCACGGTGATTGGGCGAGTCGGCAGTACGGGCAATTCTACGGGCCCTCATTTACACTTTGAGTTTCGGCAATTGACGACTCAGGGCTGGGTCGCTCAAGATCCAGGCGTGCAGCTAGAGTCGGCGCTGGCTCAGTTGGTGCAGTCGTTACAAACGGCTCAAAAGCTTCCTGTTCCACCAAAACTGTCTCGCAACGGCAATTCCTAGAACCTGAATTAAACGATTCTCTGTTCTCTAACCTTTAGAGAGGCAAGTAGAGAGGCAAGTCAGCTTAATCGTTTTAAACATTTGAAAATCGCGGATGTGACGAATTACTGTGTCCTGTTTTAGGAGCGGTTTAGTCGTTACTTCCGCGCTTTGTTTTTGTGAGGAAATGGGCAAGCTTAATGACAAGTGTTTGCAAATAAAAGATTTTGCTGTATCTTGATTCTTATATTCTATTGAATATCTTTCGCAATAAATTGAAGCTCACTGACGATTGATCTATCTAGTACAAAGCATCTGATTTCGACAAACTGAGTTCCTTGTTAAAAAGCTCTTCTTGAAACCAGGACACTCGTCTATCTCGCTCAGCAAAAGTTAAGAATTTATCTCAACTACCCGGCACTCATGAAGCATTCTCAGCCCGCTCCTGGACAAATCTTGCAAATTTCTCGCGGCGATCGCTGGATTGCCCACTACCGCCTTCAAGAGCTTTCGATCGCCTGTACTCTGACCTCTGACGGCTTTCTCCGAGTTGATGTCAATAACTTGACTGACATTTTGCAAGTCAGAAGCGTCATTCAGCAGTTAACCGCCCCGCGTCAAACCTTGACCCAATGGCTCGATCGCTGCTGGTCAATTCACTAATCTAAAGCTTCTTTAGAGCTTCACAAATTCATTCAACGTCCACCATCATCAAGGAATCGAACAATGGGGAAATCGAAAAAAAGTCAATCTGCATTCAGATTAGAAGGGCGGTTTTTGGGCTACATCGTTGAAGATGGCTACAAAATCAAGCAACTGAGATTGGCGACAGCGGATGGTGAATGTTTTATTAAGTTGTCTAAAGAAGCAAGGGCAAAACTGGGACGGGTGCTAATTCCGGGTGATTGGGTGAGCGTTGAGGGCACGAAAAAAGTTGAGTTGGAAAGCGAATTTGCGAAACTGAAAGCTTACTCAGTTGTGCCGATCGTGCCCACCGATGCGATGAAGCCAGAGATTCAACCCAGCAAGTCAAAAGCTAATATTTTGGTGTGTCAAAAGTCGGGCTGTATGAAGCGAGGTGGCAAGGCAGTTTGTCAGGCGCTAGAGACGGCATTAGGCGATCGCGGGTTGGACGACGTAACCATCAAAGGCACGGGCTGCATGAAAAATTGCGGTCAAGGGCCGAATGTGGTCATGCCTGGAAAAGCTCGCTACTGCAAAATCAGCGCCAAAGAAATTCCCGCTTTAGTGGACAAACATTTTCCAAAGGTGAAGTTGATCGAAGAAGTGCGAGTGTTGCAGCCGATCGCTTGAGGATTGCGAATTAAATGGGCGGTTCAAACCGCGACTACAAGAACGAAGTCTGTGAAGGCAGACTAGGAGGCATTGCTGAATCTTGGGATGAATTGCTTCAAAGCGGAGGGAAACCCAATGTTCAAAGTCCCCCACTTTTGGGGGATTTAGGGGGCGAAAAGATGGACGCTTCGTATTCATCCCTCCAATCAGCAACGCCGACTAGGAAAGCAATTCTGGAGGACTTTTAGACCAAGATCTTCAGTTCAAAGTCCCTCAGCATTGGGGGATTTAGGGGCTTGCCCGGATTAACAACCGCAGCGAAAGATTCCATCGAATTCACGTTAATTAATTTCCGACTGCTCAACTACAGCAGAATTAGTCCCTGTCGAGCGCCCAAAATTACTGCTTCGGTACGGCTGGAGACATTGAGCTTACTAAATAGTGAACTGATGTGAAACTTCACCGTGTGTTCAGAGAGCATGAGACGACGGGCGATCGTTTTGTTGCTCAAGCCTTCTGCCAGCATTCCCAAAACTTCGATCTCGCGAGGCGTGAGTGACTGAGACGGCAGATCAGGAAGGGGACTGGGGAGCGTAGGCAACAGAACGTCTGTGATGTCGGGATGCAAAACCGTTAGACCCGAAGCGGCAGCGACGATCGCGCCCAGAATTTCATCTGCGGACGCTTCATTTGGCAAAATCGCCCGAACGCCTGCCCGAAGCAATTCTGCGATCGCACCTTCAGACAGATCATCAATTAACAGCACGATCGCAGGCTGAAACCCATTCTCTGTCAGCAAAGTCGGGAAAGTTTCTTCCTCTTGAGCGCTCCACTCCCACAACACCACTTGGGGCTGATGCCGCTCGATTTGAGCAAAAAGATCAGAATAGGCAGTGCTTCCGACAATTTCAAAAGCCGAATCGGTCGCAATTAGCGCTTCCAAACCTGCCCGCATCACCGCCGATCGCGCCACCACCAAAACGCCAATCAATGGGAACTCCTCACGCTGCTGCCGCTTCATCCGTTGATCGCCCGTACAACACCACTTCAATTGTTTTGGCAACGCCCCCGCGCAAAATTTCTAAGGGCAGCCCGTCTCCTGAGTGCGATCGCTCCAGAATGTGAAACAGTTCGTTAATCGTTTGGAAGGGTGTGCCTCTAACCCCAATCAGAATGTCTCCTGGCAACAAGTGGGCTGCTTCTGCGGGACTTTCTGCCTCGATCTGGGTGATGAGCAGCCCGTAGGCAGGTTTTTTGCCCAACATGACCATCACCGATTCTAATGTCACGCCTAGATAGGGACGATCGGCGTAATTATTGAGAAACCACTGCACAACATGACTGGGAATGGCAAAGCCGCGATCGTAGACAATCATCGTATTGATACCAACAATCTGACCTTGAGCATTCGCCAGTGCGCCTCCTGAATTGCCCGGCGCGAGTGAAATATCAGCTTGAATCCAGGAACCGGGAGCTGTGTGAATAATGCCCGTTGTCAGCGCCCCAACTTGACCCAAAGGATTGCCCACCGCCAATACAAACTCACCGACCCGCAGGCGATCGCTATCTCCGACTTCAACAACTGGAAGATTCGTCGCATCAATTTGCAAAGCGGCTAAATCTCGCTGAAGGCTTTGAGCGATCGTTTGGGCTGGCAAGACTCGCCCATCGGAGAGTTCCACCTCGATTTCTCGACCTCTGACGACGTGAGCATTGGTGATAATCAGTCCATTTGACGACCAGATCACGCCCGATCCAGCCCCCGATTTGCCAGATCGGATCTGCACCGTTGACTGACGCAAGCGATCGGCGATCGCCACAATTTCTATCTGAATCATTTTTCTCTCCCTGGTCTTTCGCCGACGGTAATCGTGGTTTCGATCAAGGCACCGCCGCGAATCATTTGGGCTGTAATGGCATGTCCAACGCGATCGGGATCGAGTACCGCATGAACGTCTCCAATGTCTGCGATCGCCGTTCCATCTAATGCGGTGATGATGTCACCCAGTAAAACACCCGCTTGGTCTCCAGGGCCAGTTGGCTCGATGCTAACTACGATCACGCCGCCGCTTTTAGAAAGATTGAGCGATCGAGCCAGGGTTTCGGGCAATCGAACGGGCTGCATTCCCAATCCCAGGTAGCCGCGGGCGATTCGTCCAGTTTGCAGTAGTTGATCGACGACGCGGTTGACCGTTGCCACTGGAATTGAAAGCGTCATGTGTCGCGGGCCGGCCGTATTGATACCGATCACCTGTCCTTGGGCATTGATCAGCGGCCCACCCGAAAATCCTGGATACAGATTCAACGAAGGGCAAATAAATTGGTCGATTCGGCCACCATGCCACGATCGCCAACTGCCCCCAATCGAGCCAATTACTCCCAGACTAGCACTGGTTGCCCCTTCACTAGAGCGAGCGATCGCCAGCACCATTTCCCCGACTCGCAGGGCCGAAGAGTTTCCGATTTGAGCGATCGCTCGCTCCACATTTTGCAGTTTGAGCAAGGCCAAATCCGTCCCTGCATCACGACCCGCAACCGTAGCCGAAACGCTGCGTCCATCTGGTAGAGTAACGCTGATTTCTTCATCGCGATTGACGGTGTGATCGGCTGTAACCACGATCCCCGATCGCCAATACACCCCACTCGAAGCGTGTCTCCGACGAGCATTCACCGCGACAACAGACTGTCCGGCTTGTTCTACCGCGTCGGCTAATTGATTTGAGAATGCTGACAATGCATTATTTTCAGAAGTCATAGTGTGAGCTGAAGATTGACTGATTCCAGGATGCGGTATGAAAGGAAGCGATCGCATCAGATGAATCGGTAGATCTCAACCTGGACAAATGGCTAGGGCGTGTCATCACTTGGCTAAACTTGAACTATCAATGCTTGAGAAAATCTGACGAACCCTCGCCATTACGCGCTGAGAAATGACTACTGGGAACGAATTAAAAATTTATTGCCTGGACGCGAAGGCGCTGTGGGTTTCTAAGCTCGATATCGACGCTATGAACTTTCTCAGTGCAATTTATCTGGCCGCTTGCGTGATTTGGCTCAATTGATCACACGCCCAAAGCTTTGAAGTCTGCTTAGAAATTCTGGCGTTGCATAATAGAGGGATGAATGAGGGTGTTGTACTATGCAGTGTCGATAC
>NZ_JBJPHU010000134.1:0-16684 GCF_052939515.1 Phormidesmis sp. 146-33 | reverse complement strand
CAAAAATCTTGTCTGAAAGTCCCCCAGAATTGGGGGGTTGGGGAGCAGAAGTGCTAATCAACGAAGCGAAAGATTTTATTGAATTCACATTGCTCTAGCAAGTCGGGTCTAGTGACAGGGTTGCTCTACCAAAACTCAGGGAAAAGCTGGCATTTTTGGCTTCTCTACTACAGTGTGCTGCTCATTTGAGGGGGTGCTCATTGTTGGTAGTTAGGTTCCGTTTTTGAAATGCAGTCGGCGATCGACTCACTGTTGACGGTTAGTTCTCATTGATGGACTGACCCTCAGTGTCGGTCGGGCAAATTCCAGCATCTCCTTACAGAACTACGCCTTGGGTTATTACATCCGTGTCGTTTTTGACGTTAAACAAATGCAAACTTTAATCAATCCTGCCCGTCCGTTGGAATTGAGTTTTTCTTCTGTGCTCGATCGCGCTGATAGTGATTCGACTTTGAGGAGTGATACAGATTCATCTTTGCGGTCTTCGGGGCGATCGAGCCTGATGGTGATCGATGTAACTGTCCCAAATGCTCAAACGCTCGCAGCAGGCGCACTACCAAGTCAGGAAGTCATTTTGCTCGATCCGTTACAAAATGGATTAGCTCAAATTAGCCAACTCCTCTCCGATCGCCACAACATCGCCAGCCTACATATCGTTTCTCATGGCAGCATTGGCAGTCTACAACTGGGCAGCGAAACGATTAACCTGGCCAGCTTAAAAGCTCACAGTAGTCAATTAAACCGTTGGGCAGACGCGCTCACACCCGACGCAGACATTTTGCTTTATGGGTGCGAAGTCGCTCAGGGGGAAAGTGGCTCTCATTTCGTCCAAACTCTGAGCCAGCTAACGGGGGCCGATGTTGCAGCTTCTATCGATCGTACAGGCAGCGCATCCCTGGGAGGCAACTGGATTTTTGAGACGCAAACAGGATCGATCGAGACAAGCCTCGGACTGCATTCTGAACTGTTGGCAGCCTACACTGCAATTCTGGCTAACCCCACCATTAACTACAGCAGCTTTACCAACACCGCCGGACTAGAACTCAATGGCAACGCAGTCCAGTCAGGCAGCGCTCTGCGATTGACCTCAGCCGTCACCAATCAGGCGGGCAGTGCTTTCTTTACGACCCCCTTTGAGATCGACGGTAATACCTCCTTTGAGACTCGCTTTCAGTTTCGTCTGAGTGGGGGACAAGGCACTAATGGCGCAGATGGCTTCACGTTTATGCTGCAAAACAGCACGGCTGGCATCGATGCCCTCGGACTTGGCGGGAGTAATCTGGGCTATGTGGGAGCGATCGCTCAGAGTCTAGCGGTCAAATTTGATAGCTTCCAAAACCCCGGAGAACTCAGCAACAACTTCATCGCCGTTCTGCAAAATGGGAGTTCGACTACTCTGGCGAGTAACAACGCCCCGATCGACCTCAATAGCGGCAGTTTGGTTAATGCCTGGGTAGACTACAACGCAGCCAGCGATCGCCTGGACATTTTTCTATCAGGAAGCACCCTCAAGCCGACATCCTCAACACTTTCCTATACAGTGGATCTGGCGGCTGTGGTGGGTTCTAGAGCCTTTGTCGGATTTAGTGGCGCAACGGGTGGCTCAGTGAATGCCCAAGACATTGAGAATTGGGAATTTTCTACGTCAACTAGCAGTGGAGGAGGAACAGGCACTACGAGCGGAGACGGACTACGAGGTGAATACTTTGACAACCTTGATTTCACCAATTCGAGGCTGACAAGAGTAGATTCGACCGTTAACTTTAACTGGGGAACTGGCTCGCCCGACACCAGAATTGGGCCAGATACCTTCTCAGTGCGCTGGACGGGGCAAGTACTCCCCACGACCACGGGCGCTTATACCTTTTTTACGACCTCAGATGATGGGGTACGGCTGTTTGTCAACGGTCAGCAAGTTATCAATCGCTATGTTAATCAGGCTCCAACCGAGGTCGCAGGCACGATTAACTTAGTTGCAGGGCAAAAATACGACATTCGATTAGACTACTTTGAAAACACTGGGGGCGCAGTTTCTCGGCTCTCTTGGGCTGGCCCCGGTGTGAGCAAGCAGATTATTCCTCAGTCTCAACTGTTTAGCAGTTCTGCTCCACTGCCCCCTCCTCCACCTGCTGGCAACGGCACGGGACTACGAGGCGAATATTATGACAACATTGATTTCACCAATCTGAAAGTCACGCGCACCGATGCTACGGTCAACTACAACTGGGGCACGGGGTCGCCTGATTCGAGCATTGGCGCTGATACCTTCTCGGTGCGTTGGACAGGACAAATTCAGCCCCTCTACAGCGAAACTTACACCTTCTTCACGAATACCGATGATGGCGTACGGCTGTTTGTCAATGGTCAGCAAGTCATTAACCGCTTTGTTAATCAGTCGCCAACGGTGAATAGCGGCACGATCGCGCTCCTCGCCGGACAGAAATACGACATTCGTCTGGAATATTTTGAGAACACGGGTGGCGCAGTGGCGCAGTTATCCTGGTTAAGTCAGAGTCAGACAGCGCAAATTATTCCTCAGTCCCAGTTGTTTGGCCCGCCTCCATCGGTTAATCCAGGCACGATCGTTCTGGGGCAAAACGCCATTACCGTCAATGAAAATGCAGGAACGGTGAACATTCGAGTCGATCGGATCAATGGCAGCGACGGGCCGGCCTCTGTGAACTACAGCACGGCTGAAGGGTCGGCGATCACGGGTTCAGACTACACGGCGACGAATGGATTTTTGCAGTTTGCGTCGGGTGAAACCAGCAAAACCGTCAGCGTTCCTATTCTGAATGACACGACACCAGAAGACACGGAGCAATTTGGCTTTGGGCTGGGGCAAACCACCGGAGCTAGCCTTGGCACCAATCGCACCGCCCTGATCACCATTCTCGACGACGATGCTCCGAGCAGTTTTGCCTTTAGTGTGGCTGACTACCGAGTGAATGAAAATGACGGAACCGCGACCATCACCCTCCAGCGAGCAGGCAATCGGACTCAGGCAGCCAGTGTTAACTATGCCACCAGCAACGACACTGCAACGGCAGGCAGCGATTATACAGCCGTCTCAGGAACGCTAAACTTTGCCCCTGGAGACAGTTCCAAGACCTTTGTGGTTCCGATTTTGGATGACACGATCGGCGAACGCAATGAGACACTCACTCTGACTTTGAGCAATCCGACCAGCGGAACTCTGGGCACTCAACAAACGGCAGTGATGACGATCGCAGACAACGACCCCGGCAACTTTAGTCTCGACACTGTTTTAACGGGACTGTCTGAACCCACCGCCTTTGACTGGAGTCCTGATGGGCAAACCATGTACATCGCTCAAAAACAAGGTCTTGTCCGGGTCGCGAGAAATGGAGTGCTGCAATCTACGCCCTTTATCGACCTCCGAGGAGAAGTCAACGGTGCTAGAGATCGTGGGCTGTTGAGCATCGCCGTTCATCCACAACTGACCCAGGGCAGTCCTTATGTTTATCTGCTGTATTCCTATGATCCGCCCCAGGTCAACCAATTTTCAGGTCTGGCGGGGCCCGATGGCGTGGGTAATCGTACCGCGCGTCTAATTCGCGTCACGGCCGATGTCAACACAAACTACACCACCGTCGTTCCAAATAGTGCTGTTGTGATTTTAGGTAAAAATAGCCTCTGGCAATATATCAGCCGTCCCGATGGCAATAGCACCAACAATATCAACATTCCCGAATCGGGGCGCAATCCGGATGGGTCTTTTGTGCAGGACTTTTTGCCTTTAGATAGCGAGTCTCACTCGATCGGCACCGTCAAGTTTGGCACGGATGGCTTTCTTTATGTCAGCAATGGTGATGGCGCTTCCTACAATTCGGTTGATCCGCGTGCAATTCGGGTGCTGGACGTAAATAGCCTGTCGGGTAAAATTCTTCGCATTGATCCGATCACCGGAGCGGCTCCCGACAGCAATCCTTTCTTTGACGGCGATCCTCAAAGCAATCGCTCTAAAGTCTGGCAACTCGGCTTACGCAATCCGTTCCGCTTCACAATCAACAAAGACAACGGGCAGGTCTATGTCGGGGATGTGGGCTGGACAAAGTGGGAAGAAGTCAACACCGGGGACGGCGGAGAAAACTTTGGCTGGGTAGGCTATGAGGGCGGCAATCCTGACACGGGAGAGAGCTTTAAAACAGGGGGCTATTCTAGCTTGCAGTCGGTGATCAACTTCTACAACAGTGGTGCAACCGTGACGGCTCCTATTTATGCCTTCCAGCACGGAGGCTCCGGAGGGGACGCGATCGCCGTCGGTGACTTCTACACAGGCAACACCTTTCCCGCCATTTACGACAAGTCGCTCTTTATCACCAACCTGAGTAAAGGAACGATCGACACTTTATCCTTTGATGAAGCTGGCAAGGTGAGTGGAGTGCGGCGGTTTGCCTCCAATCTATTTGGTCTGACTCAGATCACGACGGGGCCTGACTCCAATCTCTACTACGCAAATCTCAATAGCGGCGTGATTGGTCGTTGGCGGCCGATCGCCTAGAAGTCATTACTAGAGGGGCTACTTCCATTCGTCGTGGCTGTGGTCTTTCTGTGTTCTAAACCCTTAAGAACACAGAAAGACCACAGATCCCCGCTTTTTTGAGGAGGGTGGGGATCTGAATACAGAAACTACGATCGCCTGCTTGCGCGTTTTTGCGGAGCGATCGTAGATTCACAGACTCTTTACACAAGTATTTCCTTAATGAAACGGAATTTCGAGGGTTTCACTGATTTTTGTGTAAAGGACTCTCCGTTAGCCTCAACAACTTTTTATTGATACGTTGAAGTTCCAGTAAAAGCACCCACAGAACTTTTGAACTCGTGATACGGTCAAAACCAGTCAGCAAGCCTGTTGGGAACTCTCGTATAGAGCCACTCGCCTTGCTAAGAACGCCAATCCCTTAAGGAAGTGGTGCCTTTTTCTAATGCCTACGGGGACAAATGACTTCATAAAAAACTTTTGGGTACTGCCTCTGTCATTAACTTTCGATGAAGTTTCAGCATAACTACTTACCGTCTATTTTCCAGGAGTGATAGGTTCATACGCATCAGAGGAATCACGATTTCAACCGATTTCTCATCCATCGATAGAGGTAAGAATAAACACCATTTATTTTTCTTGATAATCGATGATTTTGTGAAAAGGTTCAGTCCGATCAAAGCGCACCCAGTTGTTTTATCAATGGCACCATTTAGACCCTATTGACTCGGTTTTATTGAAGTGTGTTCGGCGTTGTTTAGCGATCGCTCAATCATCGCCCCACTAGCTTCACCAAACCGCACCCTGTGCAAAGCACAAAGCTTTCTCTAACAAAAATGCTCTCTTTAGAGCGCTCTATTTCCTTGTCTCATCAGGCAGGTTGCTCTCTGCTGCGGATTGGCTCAAATCCAGTCAGACAGAAGCGTGCGTCGTTTGCTCGAATTTTATAAGTCAGGCACTAAGCAAATGCAAAATTTAGCCAGCAGTAACGGTCTGCTCAACTCAGATTTGAGTCTCTCTACTGTTAACAATCGTTCCTACTTTGATTTGGCTGATCTTCACGATCGCGCCTCCGCTGTGCGGTCAACCTCTAGCAGCCTTGTCATCCTCGACTCAACGGTGAAAAACTATCAGAGTTTAGCCGCAGGAGCCTTGGTAGGAGAGGTCGTGTTGCTGGATGCGACCCGCGATGGGCTGACTCAGATTAGCGAAGTGCTTGCCGATCGCAGCGGACTCACCAGCCTTCACATCGTTTCTCATGGCAGCGCGGGCAGGGTACAACTCGGAAACGCCACGATCGACCTGACTAGCCTCAACACACACAGCAGTGAATTGCAGCACTGGGCAACCGCTCTCACCGCCAACGCAGATATTCTTTTGTATGGGTGTGACGTAGCCGCAGGCGAAGCAGGTCAGACCTTTATTCAACAACTCAGCCAACTGACCGGAGCAGACATCGCAGCCTCTAGCGATCGCACCGGAAACACAACCCTCGGTGGCGATTGGGTCTTAGAACAACACATCGGAGCGATCGAGTCTGGACTAGCCTTTACAGATTCCGCCCTGCAAGCCTACGATGCTGTCTTGCCAACCTTTAACTTTGACGACTTCTCAACCACAACCGGACTGCGGCTCAACGGGAAGGCGGCTCAAGTGGGCAACGTCCTGCGGCTGACCCCCGCCCAACCGTTCCAGTCGGGTAGCGCCTTTGCGGCCACGCCCTTTGAGTTTGATGGCAACACCTCCTTCCAGTCCCGGTTCCGCTTTAATCTGTCAGGCGGCTATGGGGCAGTCGGAGGGGATGGCTTTACCTTTGTGCTGCAAAACAGTGCGGCGGGGGCGGGTGCGATCGGAGGCTATGGTGGCGGATTGGGCTATGCTCCCGACGGAGAAGCCGCAACAGTCCCGATTGGCTCTAGTGTCGCGATCGAGTTTGACACTTATCAGAACCCCAACGACCCCACCGGAAATCACGTTGCAATTGTGCAAAATGGCAATGCCGCCGCCCATCTGGCCCTGGCAAATCCCACCTTTGACCTGAATGGCGGCAATCCGGTTAATGCCTGGGTTGACTACGATGCAGCCACCGATCAACTGAGTGTATTTCTTTCAGAAGGCACCGTTAAGCCTACAGCAGCTCTGCTTTCTTATACGATCGACCTTGCAAGTGTGGTCGGTTCGAGTGCCTATGTGGGCTTTACCGCTGGGACAGGCGGCACCATCAACAGTCAGGACATTGAAAACTGGGAATTTGATACGACTACCTTTGATCCCGGTGATGGCACAGGCGCTCCTGGACGCGGCGACGGAATTTTAGGAGAATACTTCAACAATCGTGACTTCACAGACCTAAAACTGACGCGAATCGACCCCAACGTAGACTACAACTGGGGCCGTGGCACCCCCGATGCGAGTATCGACCCTGACACCTTTTCGGTACGTTGGACGGGTCAAATTCAAGCCCGATCGACGGGAACCTATACCTTTGCAGCGACGAGTGACGATGGGATGCGGGTCTTGATCAACGGTCAGCCCGTTATCGACAACCTGGTTCCAACAACTCCTGCTGATACCGAAGTTACGGGCGCGATCGATTTTGTCTCCGGGCAGCGCTATGACTTTCAGGTGGAATATGTCAATGTCACCGGACGCGCCTTTTCTCGCCTTACCTGGGAAGGCCCTGGCGTAGCCAAACAGGTGATTTCGCGGGCACAGCTTTTGAGCGCTCCGGGCACCAATCCGCCGCCTTTGCCACCCTTACCAACGGGCACGATCGTGATTGGCGAAAATGCCGTAACGGTGAATGAAAATGTAGGGACGGCGACGGTTCGCGTCGATCGAGTAGGCGGCAGCTTTGGGGCCGCATCCGTCAACTACACCACCGTCGATGAAACGGCCCTTCCGGGAGCCGACTACACCACGACAGCGGGCTTCTTGCAATTTGCTGACGGTGAAACTAGCAAAACGGTGGCGATTCCGATTCTCAACGACACCCTTGCAGAAGACACCAAGCGATTTGGCTTTGGGCTGGGGCAAACGATCGGGGCGGCTCTCGGCACTAACCGGACAGCGCTGATCACCATTCTCGATGACGATGCGCCTGCCAACCTTGGATTTAGTGTGGGTCAATATACGGTCAATGAGGACGGCAATGCAGTCACGATCAGCGTACAGCGCAGCGGCAACACTGAAAACAACGCCACTGTACAATATGCCACTAGCAACGGGACGGCGACCGCTGGCGCTGACTATACCGCTCAAACCGGGACACTGACTTTCTTACCCGGAGAAACCATCAAGACGTTCCAGGTGGCGATCACAAACGACGTGCTCGGAGAACCCAACGAAACGATCAACCTGACCTTGAGCAACCCGACTGGCGGCGTTTTAGACAATCGACTCACGGCTACGATTACGATCGCGGACAATGATCCGGGTCGGTTTGCTCGCGAGTCGCTTCAAACAGGGCTTTTTGAACCCACTGCCATTGATTGGAGTCCAGATGGGAGCACAATGTACATTGCTCAAAAGCAGGGCTTAGTGCGAGTCATGAGAAACGGCGTTCTGCAAGCTACGCCATTCATTGACATCACGAATGAGGTAAATGGGCCGAGAGACCGGGGACTGTTGGGCATTGCCGTTCATCCTCAACTGACTCAGGGCAGCCCGTACATCTATCTGCTGTACTCCTACGATCCACCCGAAACGGCGACTCGTTCTGGTTTGGCTGGTCGAGATGGCGTGGGCAACCGCACGTCGCGCATGATTCGGGTGACTGCTGATGCAAATACCAACTACACAACGGTCGTACCTGGCAGCGAAGTTGTCATTCTTGGTAAAAACAGCGTCTGGCAATATATCAATCGCCCCGACCTCAACAGCACCAACAACTTCACGATCGCAGAATCAGGACGCAACCCAGATGGCTCTTTTGTGCAGGATTTCATTCCTCTCGACAGCGAATCTCACGCCGTGGGCAATGTGAAGTTTGGGCCGGATGGTTATCTCTACGTGAGTATTGGTGACGGGGCTTCTTACAACGCAGTTGACCCACGAGCCATCCGAGTTTTGGATGTCAATAGCTTGTCAGGTAAAATGCTTCGCCTCGACCCCATCACTGGACAAGGCGTTTCCAGCAACCCGTTCTTTAATGGCGACCCTAACAGCAATGCGTCTAAAGTGTGGCAATCTGGTCTACGCAATCCGTTCCGCTTTACCATCAACGAAAAGAATGGCCAAACCTACATTGGGGACGTGGGCTGGACGAAGTGGGAAGAAGTCAATGCAGGGGACGGCGGAGAAAACTTTGGCTGGGTAGGCTATGAAGGCGGCAATCCCGACACAGGAGAGAGCTTTAGAACGGGCGGCTATTCTAGCTTGCAGTCGGTGAGAAACTTCTACAACAGTGGTGCAACAGTGACGGCTCCTATTTACACTATCGAGCATGGGGGAGCAGGCGGTGATGCGATCGCAGTTGGTGATTTCTACACGGGCAATACGTTCCCTAGCATCTACAATGATTCGCTGTTTATCACCAATGTTAGTAAGGGTTATGTAGATACCTTGTTCTTTGATGCAAACGGCAAGGTGGACAATGTGCGGCGATTTGAAAATAATCTATTTGGCGTTGTGCAAATGGCCACTGGCCCTGACTCCAATCTCTACTATGTGACGTTAGGCGGCGAAATTGGTCGCTGGCGCGCGCTGTAGACGTAAAGCTTGAGAGTTTTTGCGCCCTGATTTTAGATTTGCTTTGCTGCCTAAACCCTGTGTAGATGAGGGACTTTGAACCAGAAATCATGGCTTGAAGTTCCTCGAAATTGGGGGATTAGAAGAGGCAAGTCACGAAGCGAAAACCCCTTGTCGAACTGACGTTTTTACAAGTCGATCGTGGACGTGTTTACAAATAATTCAGACTTGATGCTGCTTGATCGCTCCCAGTATAATAGATCTCCTGCATGAATAGAATTTTCGATGTCACCTGCTGCTTAGGTCTTGCTCCGTTCTTGGCTCAAAGTCCCTCACTTGTGGGGGATTTAGGGGGCGTTTCCGGATTCGGGCAGGAGTCTAGTGAGGGCGATCGACTGGCGATCACTTAACTGTTGTGCCTGTTCTAGATGCCCTCAGTTAAGCAAGATCTGTCTATGCTTGTTTACAGGCATGTCCACACGTTGAAGAGATTAGGAATGATATGTCCCTCTCTGATTTTTCAAGTTCACCACAACCTGCCAATAACCTCAATCAGAGTGAGCTATGTAGTCACTTTATTACATTGGTTGAGTCGATCGGGGAGCATTTTAGCGCTGTCACTGCTCATCAACACAATAGAATTACACTATTTGTAACCCAGACTCCTCCATTGTTTCAGGTCTTTTTAGAGGCACTTCCGCCTGCTCTGCGTCAGACTCATACCTGTTCTGCTTGTCGGAGGTTTGTGGAGCGCTATGGTGGCATTGTGTCGATCGCTTCAGATGGAAAGCTGATTCCTGTAATGTGGAATTCTGCAATTGTTCCAGCGCCCTATACAGCGGCGATCGCTGCGCTTTCTTCGGTGGTTTCTCGATCGCCCATTGACAATGTGTTTCTCTCAGATCAGTCAATCTGGGGAATTCCTCAAACCAGCACCTGGCAACATCTTGCTGTGGTTCCTTCGGATGATCTGATCTTTAAGCCTTCTTTGGTGAAAACGATCGCGCAGGTCGTTGCCGAAAAAAAGCAAGACTATGAAATGCTGCTGAGAGGGCTGGAGGAGTTTCCGCTTAAGGTCGTGAAAAAGGCTCACGCGCTACTTACTACAGAAACGCTTTACCGCTCTGAAAAATGTATTGATGTTGCCAGATGGCTGGTTCGTCTCCATGAGCAACGGCAAGCGTCTCGTAATCTGCGGGCTACAGAAAATTTGACCTGGCTGGCGGTTGCTAATGCGCCCCCTGGGTTTTGTCATGTTCGCAGCAGCATGATTGGTACGCTACTCGAAGACATTCAGGCGGATCTGCCCTTCGCTCAGATCAAACTCAGATTTGATGCCAAAATGCATCCGCTTCAGTATCTGCGCCCCACGGCTGCCCCCACTGATGGAAACATTGCTCAAGCCGAAAAAATCGTTGAGACGTTGAAGACTGCTGGCTCATTAGAGCGACGATTTGCAAAGCTTGATGACCTGCAAGCGGTATGGCTCCCGGCATCCTCTAAAACCACTGCCCAAAAGAACGGGATCTTCTCTCACTTGAGACAGTCTGCGTCGTCTACAACTGCACCGTTTGAGGTGCCACCCATTACGATGACGTGGGATAAGTTTTCTAAAACTGTTTTGCCAACAGCGGCGACGATCGAGTACTTTGTCCCTGCTTCAAATCAGTCCTACATGGCATTGATTACTGCCCAAAATCCAGATGCTCCGCCGATTGTTCAATGGGATTTTGAGGACAACCGAAACCCGGTAACCTGGTACTTTTATGTAGACAACTCGCCGCCTGCTCAGTGGAACTTGTCCTCTGGTGTTTATCATCCTGTGACAGCGATCGTGCTACAGCCCTCAATATGGAATGCAGCCAAAAACTTTGCTCACCACGGCGAAAAAGTGTTCTTTATTCTCAAGGATGCAAAAGACAAAGGCTACCGTCAGGGATGTGGGTTCTTTCCACAGTTTCTCAAAAATGAGTATCACGGAGTTCGGTCTACGATCGAAGCCTATGCCAAAACTGCTGTAGTGCATGGTAAAGATGAAGCCGAAGGCTGTGGTCTTGGACTACAAAAGGGCAACACCTGGAATCAAGTCTTTCGCGTCACTTCAAAGGATCAGATGCAGGTCGTCTACAAGCTCGATCGCTGGGATTGATAGCCCGCAAAAAACACTAGCCTCTAAACAATAAGCTACCGTGTACACACAAGTCGTTGTCGCTTCGTTTCACGCGGCTTCAGCCCCCTAAATCCCCCAGTCTGGGGGACTTTGACCAAGGAAAGATTTCCAAGTTCAAAGCCATGACGACGGCTCAAAGTCCCCCATTTTTGGGGGATTTAGGGGGCGAAGGCTCTCAGCAATGACAGATCGATCGACGTGTGTGTACACGGCAGAAACAATAAGAAGGGATGAAAAGATCAGCTTCAAGTCATCCCTCTTACGTGAAATCTTTTATGTTGTGAAATTATGTTGTGAAATGCGAACTGGGTGAGCGATCGACTGTCTAAAGTTGAATCGTCTTTTTGTCGTGCAATTCCTCCAAATGTATGAGTGAACCAGCGCCCATGACAATATCGAACTTCATTAAAGACCGTTGCACTTGATAGCCCGCTAACACGCGAATCACTTGATATTCAGTCGTCAAATCGCTCGTGCCATCCCATTTGAGATAGGCCAATTGATTTGAGGCAACTTCACTCAATTGTTCAACAAATTCTTCAATACAATTCCTGACATCCGAGAGAATGCCAGAGGGCATGAAGATTAATCGCTCTTGCAAATCCAAGGTAACGGTGACTTGGTATCGTCTCACTAACGAGCATTGCAACTCAAAGCTAAACGAAACCGAGTCAGGAAGGTGTCTCCTAACGGCCATGTTGTTTTATCCTCTCTATTTAGTTCAAAGAGGATAGGAACGCTGACGGCTCAAACGTTCCCCCATCGTATGAAGTGTATGCAGGATCTTGATTCCAGCCTTTCAAGATCCCATCGCAAAGCTGACGGTGTACAATCATATACGCCTCTGAAGTTAGGTGTTTTAACTTTAGACGGAAGTCCTCGGAGTTCTGATCTGATCCATCAGGCTTCGGGGCGCTCTATCCATCTGCGAAGTATTCTACACAGATTTTTGACTTTTTGGAAGACTGAATTTTTTTGGGAGCGAGTAACTTTGTGGGTTTGGCTGCGGGAGATTTGGGGTGAAGAGAGCGATTGTTCCTTTCACAGCACAAGTGTCTGAAGTACCAAAGGGACAGTATTTTTGAGTGTAAGATATGTTGAAGTTTTTCGCCTAACTACCCAAACGGATCTAACCTACAGAAAGTTTCTGCGCTCCACCCGATTCTGAGCGATGTGCAAAGCTTGTCAGCCTATTCACCCAATTTACGGATGATCTGCGGAAAGTTTCTCTCTAAAAAACAAGTTAGACCGAAAATCTAGGTTCTGGGAAAGACAGTGCTTTAGAAAAATAACGTGGTAGATTCAGTCTGCGACAAATTTGATAGAAGGAGAGTTTTAATGTCCATCCCACCTGGATTACCATCAATCTTTGCAGAGTCATCTATTGATCTTGTTCCGGCACGCCAAATCGCTGATTTCCCTATCAATACATTTTTGGAAAGTATCAGTGTTAGTGCGGATGGTACGCTATTTTTTACCAGTCACTTAGATGGCAAGGTGTTTCGGATCGGAACAGATGGTATCCCAATTCTTCATGCAACCATCACTGGCAAAGCCACAGGGCTAGCTTTTACGTCTGATGGCAACTTGTTACTGAGTGCGTGGGATAAGCAGAATATTTCGACCGTGTTTACTATTTCTCCTCAAGGGACAACAGCAGTGTTGGTCACGCTGCCAGATGCCATATTTTTGAATGGGCTAACTCCCCTTGCGGAAGATCGCTACCTGATTGCAGATTCTTATCGAGGCTGCATTTGGGAACTTAATATCGCCGAGAAAACGGTCAGGGTTTGGCTAGAACATTCTGATTTAGCTCGCAGTTCTTCCGACAATGAATTTCCGGCGGTAAATGGATTAAAGATTTATGGAAATTCCCTTTATGCGTCGAATACCGAAAAGATGCAGCTTGTTAGAATCCCGATTTTACTGGGTGGTCAGCCTGGTGAACCAGAGATTTTCCTGCAACCAGTCAATCTGGATGACTTTGCCTTTGACCAAGAGGGGAATGTGTATGGCACAACTCATATCTACAATAGTGTGGTCAAAATCACACCGAGTCGTCACATGACTATCATTGCCCAGGCTGAACAGGGAATGGCTGGAAGTACAGCACTTGCCTTTGGTCGGGGTGAAAGCGATCGCACAAGCATCTATGTCGTGACCAATGGGGGGATGTCCTTTCCGCTACCCACCGGACTTGAACCCGCTAAAGTGGTGAAATTAGACGTTGGTATTGCAGGATATTCATTAACTTAGCGATCTCAAATCGTATTTCTGCTATGAGCAATGTTGAGAATCCGAATCATGATCCGCCCGCGACCGTTGATATTTTGCAACGGGTGAAACCGGGCTGTGAAGCGGCATTTGAAGTCGTTTTAGCTGACCTGTGTGAAGCAGCAAAAAGTTTTGAAGGTCATTTGGGGGTGAATGTCTTTCGCCCGATTGATCACGCTAATCCCGAATATCGAATTGTGTTCAAGTTCGATCGCATCAGCCATCTTAAGCAGTGGGAAACTTCTGCCATTCGCCAAAAACTACTGAAGCGAGCCAATCACCTCACGGTTAGCTCTAGTCAAGTCTCGATTTTTACTGGATTAGAAACCTGGTTTACCCTGCCCCAACAGCCGGGAGTACCGCCACCACCCCGCCACAAAATGATGGTGATATCAGGCATAACCATTTATGTTTTGATCAGCCTGATTAACCTTCTGATTGTGCCGCTGATCAATCCGCTTCCACCATTTTTGCGAACCTTTATAGTGACGCTGCTCATGGTTGCCATCATGACCTATATTGCGATGCCACGCATGACGAAACTATTTGCAGGTTGGCTCTATCCTAAATCTAAACATTAGTTTCACCCAACGGAACTAATACCGACAACAATAGGCTAATATCAACTTTGTATGAAGCTGCACAGAATAATTGGAAAAACCTTTGCATAGCAATGCTTTCAGCTTCTTGAGTTCTATGCAGCTTCACAATAGTTTGGTATAAGCTCTAGTGGTCAGTTATCGGTGAGGCACGGTCTAACAACGTTAGGCTGCTCCGTTTTAGTCTTCAGGAGAGCAACTCAACCATTACTCCTCTCAGATTGGTGCCGAGAGGTTATTTACATACAACTATGAACACAATTGCCTACAGACTCCCGCAGATTGGAGACGAGCATCAAATCAGTGGTTGTATGTGGGCTTCTGCGGTTCTATGGGAACTCACAGATGGCACACCAGAAAGTGTTGCCGAATGGCTACAGGTCTGTCATCCAGAGGAATTAAGAGACAGAATCTTGAGTGATGAGAAAACGCTAGTTGCAACGTGGAATGAAATCGTTGTTGGTTTTATTGCCTTTAAGAGAGGTAATCATTTGTCATTGCTGTTTGTCCGGAGAGAATTTTCTGGACAAGGAATTGGTCGAGAACTTTTCACCCGATGCAGCTATGATTTGGATGAAGTTACTGTTAACGCCGCAGAAGAAGCAGTTGGCTTTTACCAGAAAGTCGGGTTTATCCAAAGCGGCGATCGCTTTTTCAAGCATGGAATATGGGGAACACCGATGAAATGGAGCAACCCTTCACCCAAAGTCATGGAGTAATCTGATGGAAAACCTATCACTGTTAGCCGCGCTGCGCGAACTGGAGTGCGAACTTCATCAACCTGAGTGCCGTAGGAATCGAGAGCGCTTGGCACAGTTGCTTGCTCCTGATTTCAAAGAGTTTGGTCGATCAGGAGCAACATACACGCGCGATTATGAACTGATGTCATTGCCCAGTGATCCAGAGCCACCGCAGATTCACGCTCAAGACTTTGCCGTGAACAAGCTCTCAGACTCGATCGCGTTACTCACCTATCGAGATGCTTATGTGAATCCATCAGGAGAGTTGTTCCGTCATACGAACCGATCGTCGATTTGGCGGTTAGATTCATCAGGTTGGCAAATGGTATTCCACCAGGGTACGCCTACAGATTCGTTTGACCAATCTGCGGTCTAACAACCGCAATGCTGCAAGGAGGAATGTTTCAATTAACAAACATCTTTAAGGAAAGTTGAGGTGAGATTTAGATTTCGACAACTTGAGAAGGAACACGCATTGGCGATCCTTAACTGGCGCTACACTTCCCCATATGACTACTACAATTTTGATACCGACACCATCCAAGAGGACTTGCACTATCTGATTGACTCGAAAAACGCCTTTTATGCGATTTTGAATCTGCAAGGAGAACTCGAAGGCTATTGCTCTTTCGGATCAGATGGTCAAGTACCGGGTGGAGAGTACAGTAGCGAAGCCCTTGACATCGGTATGGGAATACGACCAGATTTAGTCGGTCGAGGACATGGAAAGCAGTATGCTCAAGCCGTGGTGAGGTACGGAGCGAACCAATATAGGGCACAGCAATTGCGGGTAACTATAGCGGAGTTCAACAAGCGGGCACAACGAGTGTGGGAGCAGTTAGGATTTGAGCAGGTAGAGAAATTTGTCAAAATCGGTAGTGAAGAAGAATTTGTGATTATGGTTTGTGCTGTGTAGATGGTTAATCTATTCACATTGCTTCGGTTTATGCGTGAGTGCGGTCTAACAACCGTGTTGCAGCGGACAGTTTGGAGATCTAGGTGTCGCTTGAATTGTCTGCTGCTGCTGAACACGACCGTTAGTCGCCCATTCTAGCGAGAAATAGCAAAGGGGTAATCCATGAAAATTCTGGAGACTAAGAGGCTGATTCTAAGACACTTAGTACGAAGTGACCTTGACGCACTATTCAAGCTTTACAGCGATCCAGAAGTGCGACAGTATTTCCCCGAAGGCACCTTGACCTATGACGAAACGCAAGAAGAACTCGAATGGTTTCTGAATGGACATCCACATCATCCCGAATTGGGACTTTGGGCGACCATCCATACAGAAACCAATCAATTTATCGGGCGGTGTGGCTTACTACCGTGGACGATTGATGAGCGCTTAGAAGTTGAAGTGGCTTACCTGCTGGGCAAAGAGTACTGGGGACAGGGATTGGGAACAGAGGTGGCTCAGGCGATCGTTGACTATGGCTTTGAACACCTGCAATTGTCGCGCTTGATCTGTTTAATTGATCGAGAAAACATCGCTTCGGTCAAGGTGGCAAAGAAAATTGGCATGACATTTGAAAAAGAAGGAAGGGACGAAAAGGGAGCGTTTCTACTATATTCAAGAAATCAATGTTCAAGAAATCAATAGTTCAGGATCGCGATCGCATAGGATGCGTTAACGACAGCGTAGCGCATCAATAAAGGGTCTACCGGAAGCTATATGCTAATGTGTTGTAAAATACTTTTTGTCACTTAT
>NZ_JBJPHU010000133.1:0-16894 GCF_052939515.1 Phormidesmis sp. 146-33 | reverse complement strand
TTTCTACTGACACTGACTAGTTAATCGTACTACATCTACTTGAAAAATGCTGTAAGTAACTTGTCCAATCGAAGCTCATTCAAAATCCAATTTGATGCATAAGTGAGTACTCACCTCAAAAGAGTCATTCAGAAACACTGCATCTTCTAAAGCGGTAAATTTCTCGTAAATCTGCTCGACCTCACCTGATTTCGCTACAACAGATAGAACAAGCAGTTTAAGCTGAGAATCTTCTGGATCTTGAGAAACGCGCAATTTGA
Source organism: Phormidesmis sp. 146-33 (assembly GCF_052939515.1). Lineage (NCBI taxonomy): Bacteria > Bacillati > Cyanobacteriota > Cyanophyceae > Leptolyngbyales > Leptolyngbyaceae > Phormidesmis > Phormidesmis sp. 146-33. Next base: position 16,634 of record NZ_JBJPHU010000133.1, on the reverse strand, counting down.
GAAGATTACTAGAGAAGTACTCCCCAATTTTTTTATGAGCTTCAATTAAAAAATTAGCTACATCCTGATGCTCTTTCAAGAATGCCAGTACAGTTTTACGGTCTTCTAACCAATATTTGTCAAGAATACTGGCAAGATTGAGTCTTGAGCGCGGGACTTGCTGAAGTGCCAAACTTTTCTCAGCTATCGAAATTAGACTAGCTCCTATGTTTGTCAGCTTTGACAGCGCTCTAATGCCAGCCTCGCTAGATTTAGGGATCTTCCTTGCAGCCAGCAAGACCTCTTCCTTCCCACAGAACGAAAATTGATCCCCTCTAGACGCGCCTTTTACTTGAGGATACTTTGCGTTTCTGTTCGTTACCATAGCTTTATCCTCAATCTGTGTATGGCTCTAGATAAGGGATACTTGCTTTTTCCAGCATAGACCGGATCGCTTGTGTTTTCTCTTTAGCTCTTAGAATCTGCTCAAGAAGAACATCTAAGCCGGATTGATCCAGCGCTGTATAAAATTCTTTCTGTCCTGTCGCATCGCGATACGTAATTCTCAGTGTGTGCGTCGCAAACATAGCAACTATCCCCCGCTCTACTTCATCCTGAAAAATCGGACGAGCATCAGTCACGATACGGGCATCCGCGAGAATTCGCTCACTCTCAATACGTAACTCCAATGTCTTAGCAATGGTTCTAAAGATCCCATCTGCTCTCAGTAGTTCATGAATTCGTCTTCTGAACCGAGCTACTTGATCATCGGAATAGTCAGAAGTCTCTTCACAATCGAAAAGATCAGTTTCTAGCGTCATAACAAGGTTGTCTATGAACGCACCCCCCCTTCCATTCAAATGCATTTGGAGGGAAACAACCATTTGAGTAATCTCTTCCAAGTTTTCGAGGTTGATTCCCTTAACTTCAGCCGCCAACGCGATCGCCGCTGCCTCTACGCTGGATGCGGGGGAAACTTTACTGATAGCATTCAGGATCGCCCTAAAGACTTCATCCTCAACGTCAATCAGGGATTTAGCTCCTCGAAGGTATTCTTCTGGAATGTTCAAATCAGGCATATTACTCTCGTTATCTCGTCTTTAACTTTTGATCCGTGACAGCGACTTTAGACCCTCCAAACATTTCAAAGCCGCTCTACACCGCTCAAAAATAGCTGCTTCTAGCGGTGACCTAACCGCAAGTTAATCCAAAAGATGCTGTAATTGGATGGCCCACTTGAAAGTATCTGCTTTCTCTGGCTCAACCACCAAATTAACATCGATTAGTCATAGTCGCATTACCATTTCTACCCATCCAGAAATCAGGGTTGTGCGTTAAAGGTATAACGATTCGATAGATTGTGTACTGCCAAAGGTCTGACTACCGAATCAATGCCATTTCCCAGTGTGAGAAAAATTTAGTTGAGGGGGAATCAGAACGTTCTGCGATCGCCACTCCATCAGTCCACGTTCCCAAACTCAAAAGGTCACTTTGTAAAGCTGAAACAGTTCGCCGGGTAGAGTTCTGGAGATCTTGCCGCCGACGGATTGGATTGCTTTTCGCCAGTCGGTGAGCGATTCTAAAAACACTTCTGTACCGAGATAGGTTTCCAAAATTGCCCAGTTCTCGGCCAGGGGCGTGTCAAGATCTAGCACGTCAAAAACAAACGAGCCGCCGGGTTTGAGAACACGCTTGACTTCGGTTAAGACGGTTTCCCAGTAGTCGATCGAGTAGTAACAACTAAATCCTGTGGCGATCGCCAGATCAAACTGATTTGCTTCGTAATGCAGCTCGTGGGCAGCTCCCAGGGTCACGCCTTTGAAGAGTTTGGAGTTTAACTGTGGCCCTCTAGCAACCAGAAGATCACGGGCGATCGTGCTGATTTCTTGCCCATAAAAAAACGCCTCCCAGTCTCGCCAGGGGTAAATCAAAAAACTCACCCCACAGCCAATATCCAGGCAGCGCTGATTTTTTTGCGGCTTTGCCAGTTGCCAAAAGGGAGAAGTCGTTTTTGACTGCAAAATGCCCGAAGTCCGTTCGAGAAAGATGGGCATCGCCTTGACTTCATCTGGCAGATCAAACGGTTCTCCCCGGTAGTCTTGATTAAAGCGATCGGCAACCGCCGTAATTTGAGTTTGCCAATCTTGAAATCGATCTTGTTTCAAGTGCCTAACCTTTCAGTGCTTTGGTGAAGTTTTGGCGGTAAGACTTGCTGATCAGCAACACCGGCCACAACAACGATAGGTATAGCTTACCTTCGTTAAAGTTTGTCCGCCGAAATCCTTTCCAAAACTTCCAAGCGCCATACGCATAGCCTACCAACGCAACCAGCAGTAAAAGTTTCATTTCCTGAGCCTCGATCGTACAAACAACACCGCAATGATGCGATTACTCAAGATTCTAGCAATCGATCGGGCGATGGGTGGTCAAATCAATTTCATTGAAGCAATCCAGGGGCGTGATTAAAGAATTGTTAGCGGAACTGTCTGAGAAAACGATCGCACGTTCAAATTAGATTAAGGAAATTAAGAAATCTTCTTACAATTCTCACACACGCTTATCGAGAAAAATTGACACGATGCATCCGTAGGACACCGACTCTCAACCGTGGGAAGTGCTAGTGTGGCAAGTGTCAGGAGAATTGCTCCCCGTTTCCTGATGCCCCCGATTTCGTCTAATTACATCGTCGCGGGTGCCCCACAGATGAGAGCAACCACAGCAAACAGCAAGGAGACCGTATGCGTGCAGTGTTGATGGCAGGTGGATCAGGAACGCGACTCCGCCCCCTTACCTGTGACCTGCCCAAACCGATGGTGCCGATTCTCAATCGCCCGATCGCAGAACACATTATCAATTTACTGAAGCGCCATCGGATTCGAGAAATTATCGCGACGCTGCACTATTTGCCGGATGTGATGCGCGACTATTTTCAAGATGGCAGTGAGTTTGGGGTGCAGATGACCTACGCCGTCGAAGAAGACCAGCCCCTGGGTACGGCAGGCTGTGTCAAAAATGTCGCAGAACTGCTAGACGGCACGTTTTTGGTGATCAGCGGAGACAGCATTACAGACTTTGATCTGACGGCCGCCATTGAGTTTCATCATCGCAACCACTCCAAAGCCACATTGGTTTTGACGCGGGTGCACAATCCGATCGACTTTGGGGTCGTAATCACAGACGAAAACGATCGCATTCGGCGGTTTTTAGAAAAGCCCTCGACCAGTGAAATCTTCTCAGATACGGTCAACACGGGCATTTACATTCTGGAACCTGAAGTTCTAGATTATCTGCCCTTCAATGAGGAAGCCGATTTTTCTAAAGATCTGTTTCCCCTGATGCTCGAAAAAGATGAGCCGATGTATGGCTACATTGCCGAGGGCTATTGGTGCGATGTGGGTCATCTGGATGCTTATCGAGAAGCGCAATATGACGGGCTGCGGCAAAAAGTGACGCTCAACTTTCCATATCCAGAACGATCGCCCGGTCTCTGGGTGGGAGAAAACACGTTTATCGATCCAACCGCCCATATCGAAACGCCTGCCATTATTGGCAACAACTGCCGCATTGGGCAAAGAGTTCAAATTGAAGCAGGAACGGCGATCGGAGACAATGTGACGATCGGAGCCGACGCAGACCTCAAGCGTCCGATCATCTGGAATGGCGTGATGCTTGGCGAAGAAGTGCATTTGCGGGCCTGTGTGATCGCGCGCGGGTCACGAGTCGATCGTCGCGCCCATGTTTTGGAAGGAGCCGTCGTCGGCCCGCTGTCGAGTGTGGGCGAAGAGTCTCAAGTGAGTCCCAATGTGAGAATCTGGCCGAGCAAGCATGTCGAACCGGGTGCCACGCTCAACAGTAATTTAATTTGGGGCTATGCGGCTCATCGCAATCTCTTTGGTCAGCGAGGTGTTTCGGGGTTGGCGAACGTCGATATCATTCCAGAATTTGCGGTGAAATTGGGGGCGGCGTATGGTTCGACCTTGAAACCGGGGGCACAGGTGACGGTCTCGCGCGATCAGCGTCCGATTTCGAGAATGGTGTCGCGATCGCTGATTGCAGGTCTGATGTCAGTGGGCGTGAGTGTGCAAAATTTGGAGGCGACTTCGATTCCTGTAGCACGATCGATTGTCCCGACGCTGGAAGTTGTCGGTGGCATTCATGTGCGGGTGCATCCCGATCGCTCGGATCATCTGCTGATTGAGTTTTTCGATCGCAAAGGTATCAATATTTCTAAAGGAGCTGAGAAGAAGATCGAAGGCGCGTTCTTTAAGGAAGATTTTCGACGGGCGCAAATTCAAGAAATTGGCAATGTGGTGAATGTCAATCAAGCGATCGACCTTTACAGCCGAGGGTTTGAGAAGCATCTGAATACTCAAGCCATTCAGCACAGCAGTTCTAAAGTCGTGATCGATTACGCTTATGCGGTGTCTGGCGCAGTGTTGCCCCAACTGTTAGCCAAATATGGCTGTGATGCCGTCGTATTGAATGCAAGTTTGACACAAACCGCCCCGACACCAGCCGATCGTGAAGGCTTGCTCAATCAGCTAGGGCATGTGGTCGAAGCGCTAAAAGCGACTTTTGGAGTGCAGGTTTCAGCCAATGGTGAGCAGCTTGTTTTGGTTGATGAGACGGGCAATCCGATTCGGGGTGAGACGCTGACGGCTTTGATGGTCGATATGGTGTTGACGGCGCATCCGAGAGGGACGGTGGTCGTTCCAGTTCATGCGTCTAGCGCGGTGGAACTGATTGCCCGTCGCCACGATGGTAAAGTGCTGAGAACCAAAGCCAACCCGACCGCTTTGATGGAGACCTGCCACACCAATTCCAACACGGTTGTGGGTGGCAGTGGCGAAATGGGATTCATCTTTCCTCAACTGCATCCTGGCTTTGACGCGATGTTTTGCATTGCCAAACTGATTGAGATGCTGTCTCTCCAAGAGCGAACCCTGGCTCAGATTCGCGCTGAGTGTCCCCGCATTTCTCACAAAACCTATTCTGTGCGCTGCCCGTGGACGGTGAAAGGCGCGCTGATGCGGCATTTGGTCGAAAGTCATCCCGTTGAAAATCTAGAACTGATCGACGGCGTAAAAATCTTTAACCATCAGCATGATAGCTGGGTGCTGATTCTCCCCGATGCGGGTGAGCCATTGATTCACATTTATGCCAATAGCCACGATCGCGGCTGGGTCGATGAAACCCTTCGAGAATATCGTCTGCGCGTCCAAGATTTTGTCTACGAAGAACAAGGAGTCGATGAACGCCGAGCCGAGCGAGTTTGAGAAAAAACTTCAAAAACCAACATCCACAAATCTATCAAAGCAATTCTTTCATCCCTCATCCCTCATCCCTCACCCCTCATCCCTCATCCCTTCTTGTACGGAGATTTCAACCCAAATCGGTAGCTCGACCGAACCTGGAAGAAGGTCGTTTTTGATATGTTAGTAGTGCAACTGGAGATAAAATCTCGACAAAACTATAGTGAAGTACATTAATCGTTAAAGGGGTAGAGACTGGTGGCAGCAACCGACTTCAAAGACTATTACACGATTTTGGGCGTGAGCAAGACTGCCAGTGCAGATGACATCAAGAAGGCATTTCGCAAGCTGGCGCGACAATATCACCCTGATTTGAATCCTGGCGACAAGGCGGCAGAGGCTCGCTTTAAAGAAGTCAACGAGGCTTATGAGGTGCTGTCAGACGGCGACAAGCGCAAAAAATATGATCAGTTTGGACAATATTGGCAGCAAGCCGATCGAGCCGGAGCCAGCCCTGGAAGAGGACGATCGCCCTTCAACACAACGCCTGGATTTGATGAATTTGAGTTTGGCCGCTATGGCAGTTTTGACGAATTTATCAACGATCTGCTGGGGCGGATGGGCAACAACGGCACGGCCGGATATGGGCGCACGGCAGATCCTTTTAGCGGCTATCGTACGGCTCCTTCGGGCGCAGGTTCGACCGCTGACACGGGGGCAAATCTCGACACCGAGGCCTCTGTAAAATTGACTTTGGGAGAAGCTTTTAACGGCACTCAGAAACGATTTGCGATTGGCAACGAAACGATCGAGGTACGCATTCCTCCTGGTGCCAAAGCGGGGACGAGAATTCGGGTACGGGGCAAAGGTCGCTTTAGTCCTCACTATACGAGTCAGCGCGGCGACTTGTATCTGACCGTCGAACTTACGCCCCATCCATTCTTTCAGTTTGATGGCGACAACTTGACCTGTGAAGTGGCGATCGCTCCTGATGAGGCCGTCTTAGGCGCACAGATTGAAGTGCCAACGCCCGATGGACTGGTGAAGGTGAACGTTCCGGCGGGGATTCGATCGGGCCAATCGCTGCGGCTGAGAGGGAAAGGCTGGAAAAATCCGAAGGGCGATCGTAGTGATCAGATGGTCAAGATTACGATCGTACCGCCCAAAGAGTTGAGTCCTGTTGAGCGCGAATATTACGAGAAAATTCGGGATGGTCGTAGCTATGACCCGCGTGCAAATCTCAAAGGCGTTCAGCTTTAGATTGTCAATTCCGCTGCTTAAATTCTACAGGTTAGCAAGAATCTGAATGATGGCCTTTGAGCGATCGTCTGACCAACTGCAACCCAAACAAGACAACAAAAGCAGGATTGTTGACCAGGTAGCGCTTCCAGAGGCGGCGAGGTTCTGTAACTAAGCGATAGAGCCACTCTAAGCCGAGGCGCATCATCCAGCGGGGAGCCTGCGACACTTCGCTACTGTGAAAACTGAAGGCTGCCCCAACTCCAATCATGACGGCTTGCAGGTGACCTTGCTGTCTTGCCATCCATTCTTCTTGTTTGGGGCAACCGAGCGCGACGAATACGACCGAAGCGCCAGACACATGAATGCGATCGCGATCTGCCATTTCTTCGGCAGGAGTCAGGGTGCGAAAGGGAGGCGCATAGCTTCCAGCAATTTGTAAGGTGGGAAACTGCTGCTGTAAGTTGCATTTAAGTTTATCTAAAGTGGTTTCTGTAGTGCCGTAGAGGTAGATAGATAGATTAGCTTGAGCGGCGCGATCGCACCATTTCAACATTAAGTCGGGGCCATAAACTCTGGTTTGTTGAGAATTTTGTAAGAGTCGTAAGCCCCACACTAAAGGCATTCCATCCGGTGTAATGAGAGCCGCTTTATTCACAATTTGTTGATAAGATCTGCGCCAATAGGCTGTCATAATCACATGCACATTTGCCGCCACAACGTAGCAGGAAGTTTTTTGAACCGCCCACTTTTGAATGCGATCGCACGCTTCTGAATAATCTACACAGTCGAGGCGAGTTCCTAAGATTTTGGTCATGAAACCATTTGATAAGCTTGCTCTGTCAGTTGGGCAATGCGCTGCCAAGTATAATGTTCTGCGACTTTACGTTGTCCAGCTTCTCCCATTTTTTGAGCTTGAGTTGGGTTAGATAAAAGGTGACAGATGTGATCGGCAATTTGGTGAGCTTCCTGATCTACAAGATAGCCATCCACACCATCTGAAATCACTTCTGAAACTGCCGGAATCGGACACCCAATCACGGGTTTTCCAAAACTCCAGGCTTCGGTATAAACGCCCCCGAAACTCTCTTGAGTAGAAGGAACACAAAGTAACGTGCAGGCCGCGATCGCGTTGGTTTTTTCCTGCAAATCAACCTTGCCCAAACGATGAATTCTGGGGTCATCGAATTCCCGAAAAATCTGCTCAGACTGTTTGACTGCCGGCCCGACAAAAACAAACTGCGCTTCGGGGATTTTTTGCCAAACAAGCTTTGCAGATTCTAATACCTGACGATAACCTTTGTAGGCATAGTGCTGTCCGAGAAAAAGAACGATCGGTGCTTTTAAGGAATGCTTTTTTTGGAAGGCGATCGCATCGGCATCAGGGGCTAAAACTGACCCCATTCCAGTTACTGCAATTCGGTTCTCTTGAACTCCTAATTCCATTAAGATCTGTTTTTCTGCCTGAGTCAGAGCAATCACGATATCCGCCAATTTATAGAGTTTTAAGTAGGCTTTATATCGCCATCCAATCCAGCGAGGATGATGAACTGGAGTCAAGACAAACGGTAAGTTTCTGTGTTTTGCTGTCTGAAATGATGCATAGCTTAATCCTTCTCGTCCAATCCGAACGTTGTGAATCAGATCGACATCTGCGTATCGAGTTAAATGCTGCTCTAAACAAGTAGAAATGTTTGGTAGTGCAAGACTCATTAAAGGATAATAAATTGGTACGATCGGAGCCAGTTTTAGCTTTTCCCAATTCGATAACCCCAATCGATGTACTGGAATGTTATCTATCACGTAATCACGGCTATTTCGGGGTGCATTCAGAGTTGTTCCTAATAGCCAATCGGTGCGATTTTGATCCCAATGGCTGACCACTTGAATGGTGTGGCGATCGCTCAACTGTTGGGCTACTTTGTGTTGATGAAGTTGGGCCCCTCCGATGTAAGGAGGATAGGCAGTCAACGTATAAAGCAATCGCATAATTCTATCTATTTTGAGGAATTATTTATCGCAATTTGATAGACTTCAGCAGTTTGTTCTGCACATTTTTTCCAGCTAAACTGACTGGCTCTTTGTAGAGATTTTTGTGACATTTCGATTCTCAGTTCTGTGCTGTTGAGAACTTTTGAAAGCGCCTGACAAAGCTCGTCCTCTTGATGGGGATCGATCGTGATTCCAGCCTCGCCTACAACTTCAGGTAAAGAGCTTGTATTGGAAGTAATCACAGGCGTTCCACACTGCATGGCTTCAAGCGGCGGCAAGCCAAATCCCTCGTAGAGAGAAGGGTAAGCAAAAACAGACGCACCGCTATAAATCGCGCTCAAATCTTCATCAGGAATGTAGCCTGTAAGAATAATTCGCGATCGCAGTTTTGGATCAACGTCAGGCAGTGATTCAAAGATGCGATCGTACTTCCAACCTAGCGTTCCGACTAGAACCAAACAAGTGTCTTGATCGTGAGTTTCCTGAATATATCTGAGAAATCCTCTCACCAGGAAATCCAAATTTTTGCGCGGTTCAAGGGTTGCCAAACTGAGAATATACGGACGTTGGGGGATTTGATACTTTTGGGTTGTGAGCGCGATCGTCGCATCATCCACAACTGGGTAAAATGCCTCAGATGCAGCTAATGGAACTACAAAAACGCGATCGGGATTCATTGAAGAAATCTCACAGAAATCTTGTTTAGTCGCTTCTGAAATACAGATTACATAATCCCGATCCTTTCTAATTTGATCAATTGCATTACTTAAATGTCTAAATTCTCGATACTTAAAATATTGAGGAAATTTAATCGGAATTAAATCATACATTGTAAAAATGCAGGGCTTTGATTGAGTAAATTCTAAATTGCCAACTTTGAAGAATGGAAAGTGGAATAAATCAATGTCTGTGAACTGAAGTTGGGGGGGGAATAAGCGCTCGATCGGAAGCGTTGAAAACTTTCTTGCAACTTTGTTAATTAAAGTTCGGCTCGTGGTTCGCTTCCAGTTAAAATCAACTAGCTTTTTTTCTGCCTTGTAGATTAGAGAAGTATAAGACTTTGGAGGAAATGGAAGGCTAAATTGTTCACTATGCTTTGGGTAAAGGTGTTGTACAAACTGTAAGGCGGCTGCCATTTCCCAATAGGCTCTACAAGAAGTTAGGGTGAGGTCAAGATTTCCAATCTGCAAAAGATATTTGAGGTTCTCATCAATTACTCGGAAAATGCCTGTGCGAGAACGCTGATTAAAATGACTAATTCCTAACACAGAAATGTCGTAAGCGACCCGATATTTCATATCAAACTTCGACTTTTATAAGAAGATAATTAAAGATCAACGATCGCAACCAGAGAAGAATGAAACTCTAAATCAGATTGCTTCATAGTCAATAAGAGAGCCTTGATTAAAAATGCAACAGGACTTCTAACAGCATAGCTAAAAGAAAACCTCCTTTCTCCTTTGATTAGTTCAGAACACAAATACCGAATTGGAACTCGAATTTCACCAGAGATTTTGAATGGTGAATTGGTCACAGTTCTAATAAGCTTCTCCAGAGACTCTGCGTTATAGTACCTCAAATGAGTAGAATCTTGATACGTAAGTAAAGTCAAATTACACTTCTGAAAAAGCGAGTAATTCTCATGGGGAACTGTAATAATTAAACGTCGTTTTGTGACTCGAACTAACTCTTTAAGCGCAGTCAGATCATCAACATGTTCCAGCACGTCAAAACAGTAAGTAGAGTCAAAATAATTGTCTTCAAAAGGCAAGTCTGTGATGTCTGCCTGCTTATAAAAATGCCGTTGATCGACCGGAATCGTTTCTAAAAATTCAAGCATTTTATCCACTCCCGTCACATCAAATCCCTTGGCTCTTAGATATTCTGAGTAAGCACCACCTGCACATCCAGCATCTAGAAACAGATTGCCCAAAAGATAGCGATCGAGATGAGCAACTCTTTCTGAGTTTAGTTCACCTGTGATTGAAGACCACTGAAATTTTCGAGCATTCTCAAGCGAATAAGCGTCCAATGCACCGTCTCCTAATGATTGTCTATTAGTTTAAAGTCAGATCTCAGCTTTTGAAGAATTTTTAGCGTATGAGTTCCAATAATTCCGATTGGAAATACTAGCAAACAAATCGCTGTTGCCCAACAAACTCCGGCAGCGCCAAGCAGATGTCCGAGCGCGATCGACAAAACAATATTAGTCACGCCTCCTGCCAGTCCAAAAATGACTTGAGACTTTATGATACCCATTCCATTAAGCACTGTTCCGATGCAGTGACCGACTGCCAATAGCACGCTTGTGACGACCATTGCCGCGACTAATGAAGTATCGATCGTCACTGTTTCATTAAGCCAAATAAAAATAATATTGTTTGTAAATGCGGCAAGCATTAGTCCCATCGAAATTGACCAGAGCAATGATAAAACGATCGTTTTTCTAAACGTTTGAATAATCCAGGAAATGTCTCTTCTAGAAAACGCTTCGCTATAGGCGGGCCACAACGGAAATAAGAAAGCTGTTTGAATCGTTCCTAATAAGCCAAATAGCTTAAGAATGGTTCCATAAGTCGCAACTTTTTCTGCTCCAAACAATTGGGCAACAATGATCAGATCGGTCTGAAAAAAAATGATGGAACTGATTTGAATCACCCAAAATTGCAGGCCTGTTTTGAGCAACCATTGAGCTTGTTTCTGACTAAAAGCAGACAGTTGAGGACGCAGCGATCGCCATCTCCAACCAAAAACATGCACCGTCGCTAACAAATCGCCCAGCAAGGATGTGCCAAAAAATACGATTACAAGCTGCGGTAGCCCGACTTGAAACTGAATCGCCACCACGAGAGCCGTCACCGAAGCCAGACTACCCAACCCACCCCAAGCTTGATAAAAATAGCCTTCTTGATAAGCGGTGTAGATTCGTCCAGCGACCGAGAGGGGCAACCGCAAAATAAAGCCAGCAAAAAACGCGATCGCCGCCCAACCCACTTCAGATTTTGCTTGAGCAGACGTGACGTTAAATAGCCGCTCCCACTGTACCCAGGGGTGAACCATAAAGAAGATTAGCGTCAGAGCGATCGCCATCCCAACCATTAGCCAAAATGCGCTAGAAACGGCCTGCTTTGCCTGCGGGGAGTCGGGACGATCGGCTGACAAAACGTTAGTCAAGCTATTAGCTAATCCCAGATCAGTCAGACTGACCCAACTGAGCAACATGCTCAACGTCAGCCACAACCCAAATCGCTCTGTTCCCAAATAATGAGCAGTCAGCGGAATCGAGAGCAAATTAGCCCCCATCGAAACCCCTCGCACCGCCAGCGTCGTCACCCCAGTGAGAGTCGCGCGACGAATTCTCTGCTGCCCGTCTGGGTCTGGTTTCTTGAGGAATTTCGGCACTGCACCCATGATGCGAGATTAGACACTCCTCCCAGTATCTACCATTTGTCTACCTGAACACTGGGTCTGAGACTGGTTAAGTCGCCAATATTTCGCAGCATCGTTTCACAAATCGTATCCAGCGGCAGATCATTGGGATCGCGCCCAAACGGATTTTCGATTTCGATGCCAATTTCCTCAATCCCAAATAGCGTAAAGCTAATCAGCACCACAACGGGGCAAGTCCACCACACTAAATTACCCACCATTTGAAAGGGCAGAGACAGACAATAAAGCAAAAGTAATTGTTTGAGATGAATCGCGTAGGCTAGAGGCATAGGGGTTTTGAGAATGCGTTCACAACCGCCCAATTGCTCCACCAAACTATCTAACAGTTCGTGCATCGCGGTCAGTTGATGAATGTTGAGACGATCGCACTCATGTTGCAATTGCAAATAGTCGCCCAACCAGAAGGCAACTTTGAGCGGTGGGTTATTCATTCTTTTTAGTTTCTCAAATTGCTCAGGGGAAACTAATTGCTCAACTTCATGATTGATCGCTTCCTGACGCAAATGCAATTTTGTCACCACCGCAAACGCCACAATTAAATTCAAAGCCGCCAGTTTTGCAGTACGATCGCCCGCCTCTTTTTCTTCCACCACAATCCAGATGCGTCGTGCCAGGTTTCGCACACAGTTAATGATTTTGCCCCAACATTTTCGACCTTCCCAGTAGCGATCGTAGGCAGTATTGGTGCGAAATACTAACAGCAACCCCAGCACAATATTAGGGATCAAACTAGCCAAAAATGGCAGTGAAACAGGATATTTGTAGTGGTGAAATACGGTGATCACTAGCCCAAACAGCCCGCAAAAGATAGACCGGGGCAAAACAGACAAAATAATCGAGCCTTTTAGCTGCAAGGCAAGCTGCAACCAGCGGCGTTTTTCTAAACTCATTACATGGAATCGGTGGACGGCAGTTTGCTAGGAAGTGGGAGCATGGCACAAGTCCTGGATTCCCTAATTTTTGGAAGCACTAACGGTCAATCAACGCCGAACTTTGCCCGTAAACCCGGCTGCCTTAAATTGAGTGAGCTTGAGCGGGGTGGGCTGATTGGCGGCGACGGTGATTCTCAGTTCAAAATCGCTGACTCCGGGAGGCACTTCTTCGATCGACCCCAGACGAGTCCGATTTTGCATCACTGAGTCGTTGTTTGCGTCGTAGATGCGCCCAAAAATGTCTGCATTGACCACAGGTTTGTTGGTAGAGTTTTCGGCTTTGCCCGTGACGATGAAGCAATTTGCCGCGCGTGAAGTGCCTCCGCTGCTGACGGTTCCGGCTCCGACCTCAGTTGGGCACTCGTGATAAGACAGGTCAAATAATTTGATTTGAGTCAGGGCAAACGCATCCGGCGACCCTCCCAAAATCCACAGAAAGGCCGAAAGAACGACAACCACCAAAGCTCGAAATTGCATAACGCTACCCACTGCGATCGACTCACGCACATTATCAACCGCTTTGAGGTCAGTTGCATCACTCTTCCCAATAAAAAACCGGCCTTGACGACCGGATTCGAGAAGATTTGGCAGGGATGAGAGAAATCAGGCGATCGCTGCCACACTCACAAACTGCACCCACAGTAGATCAAATTCATCTTCTAAAAACCTGCCTGATTGACCCTTCTCTGGGCACGATCGCTAAAACAAATAAGCTGTAATTCAAATAAATATTGTTAAAAATCTCGTCAAGAATGGCTGCGCCACTGAGACTCCAACATAGCAATTTGTTGCAGCAAAAGAACAGTACGTTGGTAAGCGCGACGTTTTCGATACCAGGAAAATCCCAAGGCAAAACCGAGCGGCAAAACTAGAGCCAGCATTCCTAACAAGGTTGTCGAGGGGCCGACTTGTCCGGTTTGAGACGCTGGATTGGGGTTAGGGAGATCTGAAGGACAGGTGGAAGACTGCATTAGTTTACTCTTGTAGAAATTAGTGGTCTGGGTTGATCGATCGTCGGTCGAGAAAACAGGCGAAACCGCTACCAAGAGACTGAACTCTTCAGCCTCATCTTATGTCTTGAGACAGGTCTGTAGCGGAAGTAACAGAAATTTCTTTATAACAGTGCATTAGTACTTTCCTCACAAAAAAAGGGGCGGACACTTGGCCCACCCCGCAGGAGGAGATGTCTCTTAAATTTGTTCTGTAGGCTTACGTTTGGGTTGTCGTTGTTCCTACCGATAAAGACATCTTCAATGCTTGAGGATGACTTTCCTGATCAAAATTGTCCAGTTTCAAGACTTTGCCTGACTAGTTTTGCTGATTGTCCATTACAAAGTCGGGCTGGTTGCTGCCTGGTGCCCGCCAGTCCTCGTTTTCACCGCCAATAATCAGTTGCTCGATCGTCACATAATCCTGACTAAGCTGTCGAATTGAGTTGATGAGAATGTCGAGCGCGATCGCGTCACTCGTCCCCAAGTCAAACCAGCAGCGCCCCCAATAGCCTTCATACTCAAACTCGCCCATGTTGTGCATCAAGGCGACCAGCGTATTTGTAGAAGCATCTTCGTCATAGGTCATGTAGCTGATTTCTAGCCCCACATCTTGAACTTGCAGACTTTCGGCATTAAAGCCGCCCAGCTTTCCTAAAAAGAACCAGGATGTAAAAAGTTCTTCAACGTACTGCTTCTCCATCTCAGAGGGCACTGTATTGAACTCAACCCACATCCAAACGTTAAAGGGATCAAATTCTCGAAATTGTATTTGCATAACTTCGGATTGCTGTCGGTAAGGGGCAATTGTAAAACATGAATTTCAGTTCTTCATTATCCATTCTGCACAAACCCCAACCTCAGCGCTTTTCTCACCGCCCTTTGTTTTGTAAACGCTGCTGGGTGCGATCGAATTCGCGTTGAATCTGTTTGACAACTCCTTGAGGAAGCTGTTCTTTTTGATTGAGTGCCTTTTGAAAGAACGCCACGCTGTCTTTGTTGTTGCCTTGACGCACGAGAATTTGAGCTTTGAGATAGCTGAGTTCGGGATTAGTTGGGGCGGCAGCGATCGCTCGATTGATGGCAACCAAAGCTTTATCTAGTTGGTTCATATCTCGATAGCCTATTGCCAATCCGCGATCGGCTAAATATCGGGGACTGGCGTATCTTTCTAGTCGCTCGATCGCCTGACCCGGATTAGACAGCGGCAAACTCACATTCACAGCCAGCAGCAACTCGATATAGCCTTTGATGAGGTTGAGTTCTGGGTCTTGGGGAGCAATTTTTTCAGCATCGTCCAGATTTTTGAATGCCTGCTGAATTCTTCCTAACGCCTGGGGGGTGCCGCGCACTAAGCCCTGAGTGCCGATCACGTAGCCCAGTTCGATGAAGTTGCTAACGGCGAGGTAGAGATTGCCCCGAAGCGGATCGGTTTTGAGCAAGCGATCGGCGGCTTCCCGCGTTTTACCAGCACTGGTTTTGAGTAGATCGATCGCCGCTTGTTTTTTCTGCGGATCGGTTTCACCCTGAAAATTGTTGTAGGCCATCGCTGCCTGTAGCGCATAGGCTAACGGTTCATCGGGTTCAGCTTGTCTGAGAAAGGTTTCGGCTGCTTTATAGTTGCCCTGCTCAAAAACGGCTTTAAAGGCAGCTTCGGTCTTGTCTCCGATCGGACGGGGGTTTGTCGTTCTAAACGGATCTTTGGCAAAAGATGGCGTAATCCAAAGGCTCATGGCGATCGCCGTCGCGCCCATTACCCACCCCAGTCGTTTGGGATTAACCCAGGAATAAATCGGCCCACAGGGAAAATCAAGCATAAGTTCTGTTCTCTAAAGGACGGTGAGGAAGTCAACTTGCGACGACAATTTAATTTTGCCATCCAGAAAATGTAATAGTTGCTTGACGAACTTCCTAATTTCAAGTTCCACTTTGGCGTTTGAACTCCGGACTCTAGAGTTCATCCCTTGTGATCATGTCGGATGTGAGGGATTTGGGTAAACTAGCGATCGATATGCCAGAATGCTGAGTACAAATTCTTTAGTCCGACCAGACTTTTCACCCTCTTGAGTACCGTCCTGAATGCTCTATCTTCGTGACCTCTCCTATCATCCGCCTGCCAGTCAAACGGCGATTCTCAAATCGATCAACCTTGAAATCGCTCCTCAGCAGTTAGGGCTAATTATCGGGCCCAGCGGATCAGGAAAAAGCACCCTCCTAGAGATTTTGTCAGGACTGGCAGAACCCACCAGCGGCAGCATTTTTTGGCGAGAACAAGAACTCAACTTTCTCCACCTTCAACAGTTGAGCGGACTCGTCTTTCAGTTTCCAGAACGTCATTTTTGCGGCGGCACCCTGCTAGAAGAACTGCGGCTTGGTCATCCCGAACTTGGCTCAGAACGGATTCATGAAGCGTTAGCATCCGTTTCGCTCGACCACTTGCCCCTAAAAACAGCGCCTCATTCTCTCAGTGGTGGACAACAAAGACGACTCGCCCTCGCCGTACAATTGATCCGTCAGCCCAACCTCTTGCTGCTTGACGAACCGACCGCCGGGCTTGATTGGTCAATGCGACAACAGTTGGTCAATCTGCTGTCCAAACTCAAACAACAGTGGAGCCTCCTTGTGGTGTCTCATGATGCAGGAGATATGTTGGCGATCGCCGATCGCTGCTGGACACTTCAACAGGGCGAGTTAAATGAAATCGACCCCGAAAAGTTAAAGACAAATGAGCCGCAGTTGATTTCTTAGCAGGGATGAGGGATGAGGGATGAGGGATGAGGGATGAGGGATGAGGGATGAGG
>NZ_JBJPHU010000132.1:0-17207 GCF_052939515.1 Phormidesmis sp. 146-33 | reverse complement strand
TTGCTCAGTCAAGCGAAATCTAAAAAAGATGAAAAAGCACCTTGAAAGGGCTGGACTTTGCACTAAAGCTTTTCTCCGAAAGTCCCCCAAAATTGGCTACCGTGTACACACAAGTCGTTGTCGCTTCGTTTCAGGCGGCTTTAGCCCCCTAAATCCCCCAAAAATGGGGGACTTTGAGCCGTCGTCATGGCTTTGAACTTTGGAAATCTTTCCTTTGTCAAAGTCCCCCAGAATGGGGGATTTAGGGGGCGGGCGTTGCTGAACAAAGGGATGAATCAAGTGAGTACGGGTATTGACCAATACTTTAGGTAATGGAGGAGCAATCGCAGCGAATGCTTTAGCATTTCGACCGACTTGGAGTAACACAAGGTCTTGCGATGCAATCGAGCTAAGTCGTGACGTAAGCGGGTATTCTCGCCTTCGACTCTCGTCATGTACGTCTTGCTCACAAGGTGGTCGCCTTCCTCAATAAAACCGGGATAAACCTTCCAGCCATCGGTGACATAGAAGTAGCAATGCCAGCAACAGACAATCTGCCACAAGGGTTTGAACGTCTCTGCGCTGTGACTCCCACCACCCAAGCGAGAATGCCCGCCCGGAAATGGTTCACGGCTGTCCAGATCCACATTTTGTTTTTTTTGACCCGACAAAGGTTTCTAGTTCGTCGAGTTCTCCCACCTCTGGAATCTCCGACTCCTGTGGGGCATCCGGCAGTTGCTGTCCGAGTTGCTTGACCCAATGAATCACCGTTGTGTGATGCACGCCAGTACAGCGCTCAATCGCGCGAAATCCCATGCCGTTGACGTAACGCATCAAGCAATCCTGCTTGGTTGCTTCGCTGTAGCCTTTGGGTGGGTCATAGCCTTCAATAAATTGGCGACCGCAGGCGCGACAGATGTGATTTTGCTTGCCTCGCCGTTTCCCGTTCTGGCGAACCTCAGTAGACCCACAGTATCGACACTGCATAGTACAACACCCTCATTCATCCCTCCATTATGCAACGCCAGGGGGCGAAGGCTCTCAGCAATGACAGATCGATCGACGTGTGTGTACACGGCAGCAAAATGGGGGGGTGGGGGGCAAAAGATTTCAACACTAAAGCGAAAAAATTTTGTCAAACTGGCATGACGTGGAGGATTTTGAACCGGAAATCTCGTTTAACAGTCTTCTAAAATTGGGGTCGAGACAGAACAGCGAAACGCTATCGAGTTTACGCTAGAGAGGGGATTGCTGACTTGAGATTGATGACTTGAGATTGCGATCGCCCTCTTAAGTAAATTCGAGCGTGTGGTAGAAAGCACCCAGGGAAAGGGTAGACAATTACTCCTTAACGGAGGTGGCTTTGGGTGGCACCTTTTTAAGGGGTTGGAGGGCATCTTTCCCTAATTGAATCGTTACATCTGATTCGATATCGCCCGTATTCTCAATCCGAACTTCACCAAAGCCGAGAGAACGCCGTACCGCCTCCGCCCCGATCACATCTCCCTGCTGCGCCACAATGCGCGTCACACTGAGCGGCTCTGTCCAGGGGTTGCCTAAATACACGTTGTCAAACCCGTCTGCCCGGAGCGCAGTTCGCACCTTCTGCACCCCTTTTTCTTGTTTGGTACTGTCTTGAATGGCGACTCTGAGCGACGCAGGCGTGTCTTCGGTGAGGCTGGGTGCGCCAAAGTCAAAATGCTGTGAAACGAGGGATTGAATCTTAGCGGGGTGCGGCAGCCAATAGCTGGCATCATATTCTCCAGGTGCACTAAACTCTCCGGGCACCATTAGCATTTTGGTGTTGGAGCGGTTTACCTGGGATGCAAAGCCACTCAGGGCAACGAGTTCTTCGACGGTCAGGTTGGTGTCGATGTGAGTTTGAATCACCGAAAGCAGCTTGGGAACACGGGCGACGGTGGTCGGGTTAAGGGCTTGCTCCATCAGGGCCCGCATCACCATTTGCTGACGTTGGATGCGACCAATATCGCCATTTTCGTCATAGCGGAATCGCAGCAGTTGTAGGGTCTGATCGCCATTGAGGTGTTGTCTTCCGGCTTTGAGGTTGACATAAAGATGCTGACTATCGTCCTTATATTTCATGTCTTTGGGCACGTAGACCGTCACCCCACCCAAGGCATCAATCAGGGCTTGCACCCCCTGCACGTTGATCGTCACATAGCGATCGATGCCCACGCCTCCCATCAATTCGCTGACCGATCGGGCTGCCAGGGCAGGGCCACCATCGGCGTTGGCTTCGTTGATTTTGCGAACTCCGTGATCAGGAATGTAGGTGCGCGTGTCTCTAGGAACGGACAATACAACAAATTTTTTGGTTTCTGGGTCAAATCTCAACAACAGCATCACATCGGTCAAGCCATCAAAGGAGTTGACCAGGGCTTGATAGCGGAGCTTTTGAGTTTCTGGTGGCGGATTGTTGACATCTGTGGTCAGGACTTTTGCGCCGAGAATGAGAATATTGACCGGGCGAGTCAGTTCTGGGAGTTTGAGATTGGAGCGGCTAGAGAAGCGATCGCCCTTGCCAAAAATGGACGCTTCAGAAGGACTCAGTTGTCGCTGCATCAAGGGTGTACTGGCAAGCGAGACGGCGAGTAAAGCGCCTGCGGTCGCAGAAAGCATGGCCACACCCGTCAGACAAAGCAGAAGCCAAATCAGCTTGACGCTTCCAGGTTTGGCAGATTTTTGGGGCTTTGACGGGGCTTTTTTAGACGAAACAGGACGTTTATTCGGGCTTTTCACGGGCTTCCTCAACACACACCAATGGAGACGATCGACGGAAAATAACTCTGTAATAATTCGGAATTTAATTGTAGGCAATAAAACAAATTCTGCACTCTTTTGATCAGGCTTTTGATCAGGTTAAACCTGGCTGATCAACGCAGATGTTAACAATCTTTCCCTAAGTTGTCCGAGAAAACTGGATGATCTTGAGAAATTTGAAGCTTTTGAGTCATTGCAGTTCAACTTTGAGAAAACGTTGACAGCGGACAACTGATTATTTTATTAGCAAAAAAATACAGTCATTTGTCATCTATCAGGAGTCAGGGATTTATTTGAAGTAGATTAATAAGTTTAGACCTGGAATGGTGCGAGAGAGCGTCCATAGCAGTAGGGCGATGTAGAGCGTTCCTAAACTCCATTGATACCAGACGATCGCAGTGACCAAACTGGGCAAAGATTCATCGCGTAATCGGATGTCATTGAACCCAAATCGCAAAAAATTGTTGAAGCTAAAATCAAAATAATTGAGCCAGTTCCAGCGGCTCTGCCACAAGATGGGCAGGTAGCGATCGCGAAACAGTTGTTCACGAGGAATGATGGGGAGTCTGCCAATCAAGACGCGCAGTTGTCGCAAGGTGCCTTCTTCAACAAAGTAGCTGGTTTCCATGAGCGCGTGATAGCGACCCTGACGCAGCAGCAAAATTAGCAAAAACAGCGGTATCGGTAAGGTGACGATCGCCCAACAGCCCAACGTCATCCAGGGGCGATCGGCAGTCCGAAAGATGGCCGTCAGTCCCCCTAAATTGAGCAAAGTTGCCAGCGCGATCACACACAAAAATTCTCCCCAGGTGGGCAAAATTGGTTTTGGGTAACGTCTACGCCAGCGATCGAGAAACCAAAACAACAAACTAAAGTAGGCCACCGTAACCAATCCAACGCCAAAGATTAACCAGAAGCTTGTCCCGTCTCGACAGAGTAATAGTAACAGTGTGAGAGATAGCCAGTTGAATGCAATCACAAATCGATTTGCGAACGCTAATAAAGGGGGAAGCGGTTCGGCGGCGATAACACGATCGCGCACATTAATGTAAGTGGCTAAATCGACTTCGTTGACGCTGAGAAGCTCAGAGGGATTGCGAAAAAGCTGAGTGGCGCGGCGATCGAGAATAGCAGTCGCCTGATTTTTACGAAAGCCAATGTTAGTTAAATCGGTGAGCGTAGCGGTGTTGAGATTGGTGCCCAAAAGTCGCTGTCGAAGCTGGCGCGATCGTAAGACTTGCGTTGTGTAGTCGATCTGATTTGCGTCAGAAATTTGTTCTAATCGCCGAAAGTTTCTCACCAGTTCTCGCAGTAGATTCTCGTTACTTTGCAGCGTCGGAACAGATAGCACTCGCCCAATTTGCCCTGGATCGCCGAGAATTTTAGCTTTATCTGAATCAAACCGCAGTCCCGGAACATTTAAATAGGCACTTTTGGAGAAACTAGAATAGCTAAAATCGGCACGATCGAGAATCGAAGCTCCCCTTAGATTGACGGGTCGATTGAACTGAACTTCTCGAAAAAAAGCGGCTTTCTCAAAAGTCGCGTCGGTTAAAAATAGCGATTGATTAAACGTGTCTTTACTAAACAAAGTCTGTTCTCGCCAGCGTGTCTGAGCAAAATCGACGTTGCCTTGCCACTGGACACGAGTAAAGTTTGCAGGTTGATAGAAGGTCGATCGATTGAAGTTGGCGGTCGTCAAAAATTCGCTGCTTTGAAAGTTCACATCGCCGCGAAACTGCACTTGACTAAATTCTGCTTTGCCAAAAAAGATGCTGTTGCGAAACTGGGTTTCTCGCCCAAAATTGCCACTCGCAAAACTCACGGGCAAACTAAACCGCCCCTGTGACCAATCTGCCCCCGCCGGAAGCTGAATCCCTTGCGCCTCTAGGCGATTGAGAAAGAAGGTGTTGGTGAAATCTGCGAATCCATTTAGTCGAGACTGCACCAACTTGATCGGCCCGCGAAACACCGAAATCTGAGCGGGAGGCACCTGCAAATTTCCTCTAGGAGTCAACAACAGCGACTGAGACAGCGTACTGAGCCGAGACAGCCGACGACGATCGCGCTGCAACTGAGTTTTTTCGGCAGACGTAAAGATCGGCGATAGCGCATCTCCATACAGCGGTGCCCGTAGCCCCAATTTGCTAACCACAAAGTCTCCCTCGATCTGCGAATAGCTCAAATCGAGTCCCAGAGGCAATCCTGGCTTTTGTAACTGAGACTGCACCAGACTATAAAACTGATCGCGAAAGGTGGCATTTTCGGGACGCAGGTCGATCGCCATTCGTCTCAAATCCAAAATTCGAGTGCCTTCACTGGGAAGGGGCGATCGCAATCGTTCTTGTAGCAGTTCTAGGGTGAGGGGAGTCAAACTGGGTTGGGCGATTGCAGCAGTCGGAAACAGAAAACAGGAAAAACACAGAGTCAGAAGGATGAGACGTGAAACAAAACCCCTTATAATTCCTTTCTTCATTTGCAATCCCTTTTCCTTTTCCCTTCATCAGTATGCCTTTAGACACTGCTTTTACGGCTCGACTGCGCCAATCTGCCGATCGCTTGTTTGAATTAATCGATCGCTTTTCGCAGTCCACTATTTTGATTGTGGGAGATTTGACTTTGGATGAGTTTCTCACAGGCGCGGTCGAACGGGTATCTCGCGAGGCTCCGGTGTTGATTTTGCGCCATGAAGAGACGCAGCAGGTTCCGGGAGGTGGGGCGAATGCGGTGTATAACTTTGCTCAATTGGGAGCGACGGTCAAAGCGGTCGGGCTGTTGGGTAAAGATGAGCAAGGACGGGCAATTCAGCGCATTTTTGCTCAAGCAGGCATCGACGACCAGGGAATTTTTCTCGACCCCGATCGCCCCACCATCACCAAAACCCGCATCTCAGGTCACGCCCGCCAGTCGGTCACTCAGCAGATTGTGAGAATCGATCGCAAATCCGACAGTCTTCCTCACCTGGATTTACAGCACCAACTTGCAGATTACATTCAACAGCAAATGAGAACGGTGGATGCGATCGTCTGTTCAGATTACGGCGATGGCACGTTGACGGCTCCGGTGATCGAGGCAGTGTTAAACCATTCGCGGGTGATTGTGGATGCTCAGAAGGGACTCGATCGCTACCAAAAAGCCACCCTTCATACCCCCAATTTACCCGAAGCAGAACTCGCAGTTGGATACTCGATTACCGATTCTGAAACACTGTCACGAGCGGGAAGGGATTTACTAGCGCTAACACAAGCCGACCAGATTCTGATCACGCGAGGAGAACAGGGGATGACGCTATTCGATCAAGCCTGCGAACAGCACATTCCTGCCTTTAACCGCACCAAAGTCTTTGACGTAACGGGCGCAGGAGATACCGTCGTCGCTGCCTTAACCCTCGGACTCACTGCCGGAGCCACTTTATGGGAAGCCTGTGTGTTAGGCAATCTTGCGGCTAGTATTGTCGTTCGTCAGTTTGGCACTACCACCACTAACCCAACTGAAATGAAAGCGGCATTAGAAATCTTGCTTAATGAACTTGATTGAACTTGAATTCTATGAAGTTTTTTCGCTTCGTTGTCCTGTCTTTTTGCCCCCAGACTGCCAATTCTAACGTGAATTCGATGGAATCTTTCGCTACGGTGATTCATCCGGGCAGCCCCCTAAATCCCCCACCTACCGTGTATACATAAGTCGATTGATCTGTACTTGCCGTAATCCTTCGCCCCCTAAATCCCCCAAATTTGGGGGACTTTGAACGCTGATCAGGGTTCTAAATTCTGGAAGTCTTTTTTGCTTAAAGTCCCCCAGAATGGGGGATTTAGGGGGCTGAAGCCGACTAGAACGAAGTGAGTGTATACACCGTAGTAAATCCCCCACTGGGAGACTTCAGGACAAGATTCAAATGTCATTGTTATATAAACTTTCTCCCATAAAGAACCAATACGCTAAATCATCCAACTCCTGATAAGACTGCTCATAGTACTCTGGTGTATGAACCTGTGGAAAGTTTGGGTGAGTCGTCCAATCCCGAACAAACGATGGAATATACCAGAAACCTTGAGCAATCCAGCGATCGAGGGTTGCTGTTTGACTATACTCTTCGCAGCAAGCTTGCATAACCAGGGTCAGTCGTGCAAAGGCTGCTTTATTCCAAGTTAAGTCAGGCCGAAGTTGAATCAAAAAGGAACCTTCTTCAGCCTCAAACTCTTTCTTTAAGATGGTTAGGTAGTTGTCCATTGGTGGGCGATCGATAACAAAACAACTTTGCGCTAGGTGATCAAATGCTTTCAACCCCCTGCTCGCAAATAATCTTAAGTGCATCATAGACCCGTACTGGGCGATCGCGTGCATCTAATTATCAGACAGTGAAGATATAAACACGGCATGAGCGATCAGAGTAACCCTTTGATTTGGCTGCACGGTGAGGTGAAGACTCCACCTTTCAGTCAAGAAGCGTGAATAGAAGCAGGCGTTCTGCTTAGACAACTCCAGGAAGGTGAAATTGGATTACCTCATTTGCGCCCTATGCCAAGTATCAGAACTCGCTGTCATGAGCTACGGATTGAGACATTGATAGAAACTGGAGAATTATTTATCGAATCGATGATAATGCAATCTGAATTGTTGAGGTTTTCAATAGAACATCGAGAGCAATACCCAAAAAATGTGATTGCAGTCTGCAAAAAGCGCTTGAGCAAATACGATACTGATCAGCAGAAGTAATGTAATGGATCAATCTAAGAGAGACCGTTTGGAATCTAAGGGCTGGAAAGTTGGAACAGCCTCAGATTTTTTAGAGCTAACCCCCGAAGAAACGGTCTTTGTTGAGGTCAAGCTGGCTCTTAGTCGCAGCTTAAAAACTCGTCGGCAAGACCTAATGACCCAAAACGAACTGGCTTCTAAAATTGGCTCTAGCTAACCTCGAATTACTAAAGCTGAAAATGGCGATGCTTCGGTCTCAATTGAGTCGTTGATCCGGGCAATGTTAGCCACAGGTGCAACCCCTCAAGACATTGGGCAGATTATTGCTAGTGTGGGATAAAGGTAATACATATAAGGTAATACATATTAAGTGCAAAGGCTGCTTTATTCCCATGTAAGTCAGATCGAATCTGAATCAAGAAGGAACCGCTTTGCAATTTCAAGGGTCAGTATCCATTGTAAGGCAACCTACTGTACGAGAAAGTCTTACACCATAAAGTCTTATACTATGCTGACATTTTGCTAGATTGAGCCTCACGAATTTTCTCAGCACAGGCCCTCTTGATCCAGTCCTGACGACTAATCTTTTGCAGTTGGCACGCTGCATCGATACTTTGCAGTAATTCCAACGGGAGAACAATATCAATTTGTTGCTTTACTTGAAAATGAGCTGTGAAATGTTCAGAAACATCTGCTCCTGAATGAGCTTGTTGAACTCAAGATGCTAACTAGCAACCTATAAGCACTGCCTCAATGTGTAATTCAAGCATCTAATTAGCGATCGGATGAGGTGCAACTTGGGCGATTTTTTGGGAGATCTCAGGATTGTAGAGGCGCAGATAATTCCAGTAGTTGCCAAATACTGATTTGACATAGCCTCGCGTTTCGTCGTAAGGAATCATTTCTACAAACTCGTCTTGATCTTGAGTTTTCGCCTTTGCCAGCCAGCCACCGACTGCACCAGGGCCCGCGTTATAGCTGGCCACCGCTAACATTGAATTGTTGTTGTATTCCTCATGTGTGTGGTCGAGATACCACGTTCCCAAGTTGATGTTGTCCTGGGGATTGTCGAGTTTGTATTCCTTGAGTTTGATGTTTTTTGCAATGAAGACGGCTGTTTCGGGCATGACTTGCATCAGACCAGACGCGCCCACCGAAGACTTGATTTTTGGCTCAAAGCGCGACTCTTGACGAATCAACGCCGTCACCAACATTGGGTTTAACTGACGCTGCTGTGACCAGGTTTCAATCTCTTGAACATAGGGGAACGGATAGAGCGCTTGCCAGTAGGCAGACTGTTGTTTGAGTTGCTGATATTGGGCTTTGTCTTCGGGCTTGTCGCGATCGCGCAAATTCGACACCATAAAAATCCCGTCCAGATTATCGCCCACGCCTAACCGCATCACACCATCGGTAAACTGTTCTGCAACGGTTGGAGTCACGCGATTTTGAAACTCAACTTGCCAATGTGTCCAGGCATCTCGGTCTTGTCCCAGTTGGTAAAGCTCTTTGAGAACGGGCGATCCAGCCGTCAATTCGGGACGTTGAGCAGGCTTGTTGACCTGGGGATTGAGCGATCGCACCGTGTTAAAGTCGCCCACATTCCAGCCGAGCATACTCGCCGATCGCCATGCATAGTAGGTTTCGGGATGTTCGGTCAGGACTCGCTTGTAGATGGCTTTTGCGTCGTTGTTTTTGCCCAGACGCTCGTTCCATTTGCCGACCCAAAATCCGGCTTGTGCAGCAATTTCGCTGGTGGGATTGTTGGTGAGAATGGGTTCTGCCCACTGTTTGGCGAGTTGAAAGTCTCCCGCTTTGGCGCGTTCTTGAGCATAGAGCCAGCGCATCTCGGCCGCCGCGTCAGAATTGGCGTATTGCGTGAGAACGGTTTGACGAAGTTGAGTCGCAGTTTTGGCACTCTGCATTTTGTCCATTAATTTGGACTTTTCGAGCAATGCTTGAGGCGCACGATCGGGAAAGTTTGCAATCACCTGATCGAGGTAAGCGATCGCCGTTTGAGGCTGTTCCGCCAGGGCTGCGAGTCGCGTCAGGGCAAGTCCGGCTTCGGGGGAAGTGGGATAGGTTTGGATAACCTGCCGATAGCGTTCTACACCGCCAGGTTTGCCGCCCAGATGTAGCCCTCTTGCTGAACGGTAAGCTGTGAGCGGAGTTTGGGGAGATCGAGAATAAGCGATCGCGCCCTTGCCATACATTTGATTTTCCCAGTAGCCAAAGGCGATCGCTTCCCAGTCTTTGGGCTGTAGCTGAGGCGCAAATTTCTCAACAATCCGATCCAAAACGCCCGTGTAGCCTTCAGCAGTCAAATCGTATTTAGCAATCACCATCAACAGCGGCAGACTGGGATTCTTTTTAAGCTGAAGTTTGGCAATCTCGATCGAGCGCGGATGAGACGGAAACTTTGCGATCGCCTGATTCCAATATTTTGGATTCGATCGTCCCAAAAAAAACAAACCTTCTACGGAAGCCGGATCGTCGGGATGCTGTTTGACTAATTCTTGCCAAGTTTTAGTCGTCTCAGATTGCTTGCCTGCTGCTTCGTAAGCCTGCGCCCGTTTGAGCAAGACTTGAGCTGCCATCACCGGATAGTCTTTCTCCAAACCTTTTAACGGCTCTAACGCCTTCTCACCCTGACCTTGAGCCACCAGATCGGTCGCCAACAAATAGCGGGCGCGATTGCGTTCTAAAGAAGGGGCAGATTTTTGGGCCGTTGTCTTGAGCGTAGCGGCGCGCTGTTTGGGAGATTGAGCAATCAGCGGACTGACGATCGTACCCGGCGACCCAATACTGCCTGGCTTCTGGTTAGAATTGA
Organism: Phormidesmis sp. 146-33; assembly: GCF_052939515.1. NCBI lineage: Bacteria > Bacillati > Cyanobacteriota > Cyanophyceae > Leptolyngbyales > Leptolyngbyaceae > Phormidesmis > Phormidesmis sp. 146-33. The sequence goes on along the minus strand of NZ_JBJPHU010000132.1, from coordinate 6,922 downwards.
ACGTGCCAAATCCGCTCGATGCCTGTTGTGACACATCTTTGAGCTTCTCGATCGGCAAAAACGTCCCAGCCAACAATGCCAGTCCGCCTGTACCTGCTGCCAACCAAATCCAAGTCTTCCGTTTCTTCAGCATGGATCTCTCCCAGAGAGGATGGGTAAAATCACTCAAACCCTTAGCAGTTATAGCAAAAATTTACAGGTTCTTGACAACAAAAAACCAGTAAACTCAAAGCTTTTTGGCTTCGTCTCAGTAATTTTTGCCACAAAGCTACTCCACAGTAGCAAAACACCTCCGAGATACCCGTGACTGACGAACTTGGGCTCTCCTAGACCTCGTGTGTAGAGTTTTGTGAAGCACCAAAGCAAGATAATAGCCTCAAACGGAAATGTTTGAAATTATGAAAACCGTAACCCTTCCGTTTAATGAGCTTAATTTTCGTGTTGATCCCCTCGGTCACTCCACTGGTGGTTCGATGCTCAAAGTAATTGCAAATACCATTCAGGTGCTCACGAATCATGTCCGCGGAATCTTGATAAAAAAGCTGAGCCAGTCGGTGCCATCGCTGAAATTTTATTTTGGCTGAGTGGATCGTTCTTGACTTTTCATAAATCTGGCTGAGGTCTTCTTTCAACTCATACGCAATCGTTAAACAAGGAAATGCTTTCAACCCTTCATCTAAGCGTTGTCTTTGCTCATCGCTCAACTCTTGTCGATTCTTCCACAGTAAATGCGGTAATCCTTTAAATTTCACCTTCATCTGTCGTCTTAAATGATTTAACTCCCGATTGATATGTTGCATCCCATGAAAGCGGTCATAGACAATCTTGGCGTTGGGAAACACCGCCTCAATGACTGCGGTGTAGCCGCCCCACCTATCCACACTCACTTCTTTCACCCCTGCTCTGACTTCGAGAGGATAGGCTTCCAGCATGGCTTTCACCTCCTCTTGTTTGTGGCTGTCCAGTACATCCAGTAGGGTATGTTGGTCGATGTCCACGACGGTTGTGACAAAATCTTGATGCCCCTTGTGCTGACTAAATTCATCCAAGCTTAAACGTTCCGGCAATGGCTCAACTTTTTTATGGTATGAACCGCCTGGGCATCAAAAATCTGGCGCACGGTGGCAATGCCCAGCCCTTCTCGGCGGCTCACCTCCTCCAAACTGGATTGCTTCACTTGTTCGTAAATCGCTTGGGCATAACGAGGCGTATAGGCATGTCGCCCACTCATAAACTCCAAGACTTCGCTATGAAATCGTTGACAGTGTTCACACTGAAACTGCCGTCGGGGAACTTGAAGATAGACCGGCTTGCCAAAGACCGGCAAGTCCCGAATCAGCACTGTGGTGGTTTGATTAATCCAATCTAAGGTCGCTCCACAATCGGGGCAAGCAATGGTTTGATTGAGACATTTAAGTTTCAAAAAAACGACTCCATCGACTTCATGACAACCATCGACGGTGACGTAGGGTAAGTGAAGGAGTGTATCCAGGTAGATGTCCATACCCCAACCTCGAAATGTACACTACTCTACAATTATCACACGAAGTCTAGGAGAGCCATGTCTTCAGACTGCAAATTACAGAGCCATTGAAGCACACACCTCAGAAAAATTGTTACTTCATCTTGGCTTTGAATCTGGTTGAGGGGTTGGTGGCGTTTTCTGCTCATTTCATCGCTTGCAATACGCTGCCTACAAACCACTTTAACGACTGCATCACTACAGTTCCAGCCGCCTAAAGACCGCCGCGGCGACCCATAATCTTTGCATCTACACCAGCAACTATTGCTCGTCCGTTGCATGGCGCTTGTTAACCTGGTTACTCTATTCGGTTGTTTATGCAGCTATTGCTCTCATCACTTCAAAGATTATTGGTTTTGTAATTTTCCTGAATCCAATCATTAAAAGAGCGAGAAAGTTCATCAGGACTAACAAGCTCACCATCAATATCCATAATCTCAAATGGAGCAAGATCAGTTAAAACATGAGTAACTGGCAAGAAATCTTCTTTGTAAGCTTGGTTCACTGAAATACAATCTACAGGATCCCCTTGCAAAGCAAACTCAACCCCCCTGCCTTGTCCATCTACATGAGAATAGAAATAATTCACAAAAGCCCAGGATTTATCGTTATTGATTCGTTTCTGGGTCGAGAGTTTAAATCCTGGAGAAGAACAGAGGCGTTGAACCACTTCTTCTTGATTACCGAAGGATGGTAGCTCTTGAATCGCTGTTTGCTTGTCTTTATTAGAAGAAGCCCGAAAAAGGAAATAATCAATACTCATCTCTCAAATGATCTCTTTCAGGATACAAATTAGCAATTGATACAAGTTTAAACTTAGAGACACCCTGCTGACTAATGGCACAGTTGTGCGGCAGCAGATCGACTTGAACGATAGACGAAATAACTCTTAACTGTCCGCTCCAACCGGGTTGTTATGGCGTGATCAACACGACTATTTCAACCAACGTTTCAAACTGTCCAATCTTCAACCACCAACCCTGTAACTTTGCCAAAATCTCGACGATTGCGAGTTAATAAAATCAATCCATGGGACAAAGCAATCGCTGCAATCCTGGCATCCATCTTTCCGGGTTGAATTCGCTGCGATTGTAGTTGAGCTAATGCCTTAGCTGAATCTGCGTCAAACGTGACGAGGGGTAATACCTTGAAGTCGAGAATGAGTCTTGTCATCATGGCATACCCTCTCACCATATCGTCCAAATTACGGGCGCGATTGATGTAGGTGTGGCTACCCAGCATTTGTTCGTGAAAGGTTACGGTTGAAATCGCAAAATCTGAGAGTGGGTAGTGAGCAATACGAGTCGAAAAGTTGGTGTAGTCCTGCCCTGCCTGTCGCTGAAGAATGCTCAGATGATCTGTATCTAGCAGATATTTCATGGCTCGTCTTGCGCTTCAAGGAGTGATTCGTCGCCTTGGCGAATGGCTCGACCGTAGGCAAGCACTTCCTCAAAAGCAGGCTCATCCTTGAAAGAGCCTGTAATTTGTTGCAGCCAATTGGGAGATGAGGAAGTCGGAACTTGTTTCTGCAACTCAGCGATCGCAGCTTCTACTGCCGCAAGTCGTTCTTCCAAAGAGGTGTTGGTTGACATTTGAAGTCTCTCCAAATCTGTTTCTGATGTTTGCAGGATAGCGAGTCAGAAGAGATTTGACAATCTTTCAGGCTGCCACACAGCTTAGTTAAAAATTGTCCTACAGGATGCTTCACTGTCACGTTGAGATTTCTTCCATGTCAAGACCGTCCGCGTAGATATCGAACTGTAATACTAGTTTTCTTTCTCCGATTCGCCGTAGAGTTTCAGGGAAGAAACCAAGACAGCGATTACATCGTTCCAACCATAATCCACAAAATAGATCAGCCTCGAATCTATCCGTCAATCTTTGCCAAATGTGCAAATCAGACGGCAAGCGATCGAGCAATGCATTGATCTGATCTTCAAGCTCGACATCAGCGCATTTTTCAACAGAAAGCCGCCATAAACCAGTTTTCTGAATACGATCGTACTTCTTACCCCGAAATATGTCCCCTTTCCGATACGCCGCAGTCGGAACGACTCCTAGTAGCTGAGTGATTTCATCCGGATCTAAATCTTTGCCAAAAAATCGTAACGTCACAGAACAAGCATCGACTGAGCCACCTGCGACCTAAACTAGTTGTCCAGCAGGCAGTTTAGGCGGCAATCGCAGCGGTGGCTCCAATGAATCATCCATCTCAAAAAGTGATCAGTGATAAACAATAGAGAGCTAAATTTGAAGTAATGTCCTCACAAGTATCTCAAGCGGCATAACGTTGCCCATCACCCGCCGCAGACTACCTCTGCATCATAACCGATTACATTGTGGCGGTCGGTGTGCATGGGCGTTGTTAGACAGATTTACGCCTTTAGCTGTTGGACTGTCTGATCTCATGCATTTTCTGCACCGAAGGGGTTAGTGTAGAAAATGCATGAGACGGCTTCTGGACAGCGACTTAAGCTGCTTGCTGGCGATTGTTAAAGCCATCTCCTCCAGCCGCAATACCACCATCAACCGAGAGGATCACCCCCGTTACCCAGCTTGCATTTGCCAAATATAGAACGGCATCGGCGATATCTTTGGGCGTGCCAACCCGACCCAGAGGATGCTGCCGACCTAAATAATCTAATGTTTCTTGGGTCAGTTCACCATGAAGTGATGTTGGTACAATCCCAGGCGCAATCGTGTTGATCCGAATCCTATCCTCGGCTAACTCAAAGGATAGGTTTTTCGCCATAGCTGTAATTGCGGCTTTCGCCATAATCGGCGCTGAAGAAGGAATTGACTGACTAGCGTGGAATGTGAGAATCGTCCCAATGTTGATAATTGCGCCGCCATCTCCTTGCACGCGCATTTGCTTGACGGCTTCCTGGGTGAGCGCAAAGGTTCCGCGAACATAGTTTAGATATTGATCTAATTCACCAATGCTATATTCAGTAAACGGTTTGACCGCAAAGATACCAGCATTATTAATCAGCACATTCACGCGGCCAAACTTGGAAACAGCTTCGTCAACTAGTTTTGGCGCAAATGTCGGATCGGTAATGTCACCTGCTACAAGATGGATGCGATCGGGGCGATCGAGTTTTTGAGCCGCCATTTCAAGTTTTGAGAATGTTCTCCCATTCAGTACCACATTCGCCTGATTGTGCAAAAATGCTTCAGCAATGGCATAGCCCAAACCAGTTGCAGCGCCCGTGATAATTACAGTCTGAGTTGTCATACTATCTACCTCCAATTTAGTTCCAAGATTTGACTGTCTAGATGACTTTTTTCATTAGGAAGTTAATCCTGGACAATATCCCATTTACAATAAAGTTTGCCGTGCTCGTCAGATAACCAGCGAGAGGTGAGCCTTACTTGTTGCCTTTTAATTCCAAGCTGATGCTCTTGTCTGCTGTTTGTAGTTTGGGTTTCGAGGGTTGCTTGTCTCATGACTTTTCTCCGCTGAATGCCTTGCCGAAATTCTTTCACAGGCACTCCAGCAACACCCCAGTCTTCAGTCGCAACTTCATCAATGACGACAAATGTTGTTGCGGGTGTCTTATTTAGAACACGCACCAAAAGTTCTGTTACACCTTTGATTAGTTCAGCTTTTTGCTGTGCTGTTGCTCCTTCGCGAGTAATTTTGATGTTTATGTAGGGCATGGTTTGACCTCCCGCTAATTCCGGCTTGTTGGCAATATTGCTGTGTCTGCATGGATCGTGTAGTGAAAGACTTTGGCAATAATTTTCCATTCGCCCTCAAGCTTAATGAGGGTGAGTAGATCAATAAAATCTTTGGCTAGCATGGAACAACGCATTCGGGCGATCGCGGTTACAGCCCCTGCGAACTCGATCGAATCGATCGAAAATGTATAGGGTTCACCGGAAGATTCTGGGGGAATTCGTTGCTCAACGATTGGGAAATAGGAATGCATATCAAGATGCAATAGTTCTCCGCTAGATGCAGTGAAGTATTGAGCACTGGCATGAAACACGGTTGCCAAAAGAGCTGCATCACAACGATATAAAGCGTCATAATATCGCTTGAGCAGATCAACGATCGCGAAATATTCAATGCCGTAAACCTGTTTATCCACCGCATAGACTTGTGCTTGATTCATAGTTCCTCCGCGCTTTGGGTGATCACAGCTTGAAGCGCATACTCTGACGATAACTCTTCACTCAAAGAAGATAAAGATCAATCTAGTTGAATAACTTTTCACCTATAGTGAATAATACGGATGGCGAGATGGATCATTGGGCAGGTAACTTTCTATGGACAAATTAATTGCTTTGAACGTCTTTAGACGAGTCGTTGAGTTGGAGAGTTTTAGCCGTGCAGCAGACGCTCTGAACTTATCAAATGCAGCCGTCAGTAAAAATGTCCAGGAACTGGAAAAAGAACTGGGAACCCAGTTGCTCCATCGGACAACCAGACGTTTGAACTTGACTGAAGCAGGACGACTCTATTTTCAGCGGGTTTGCTCTATTCTGGATGAACTGGAAAGTGTTGAAGAATTTGTTTCCGATCTCTCGGTCAAACCTCACGGACTGCTTCGCGTGACAGCACCAATGTCTCTGGGTTTAACCCATGTAGCAACAGCGATTTATCAATTTCAATCAATTTATCCAGATATGCAGATCGAACTCATCCTCAACGATCGCTATGTGGATCTCATTGAGGAGGGATTTGATGTGGGGATCAGAGGGGGCGGATTGGTCAACGATAATAGTCTGGTCACGCATCGAATCGGCGATATTCAACGAGTCGTTTGCGCATCACCGACATATCTGAAGCAGTATGGCGAACCCAAATCGCCGGAGGATCTGAAGAAGCACCATTGTGTGATTTACACGCTGGCGCGATCGCCCCATGAGTGGAGTTTTTGGCGAGGTCATGAAACAGTGTCAGTGCATGTTGATGGATCTTTAAAGGTGAACAATAGCCTTGCTGCGAGTCAAGCTGCTGTCGCGGGACTCGGTTTGATTTTTTTGCCTATGTTCACAGTCTTAGATGGATTGGAACGTGGGATGCTGAAAACTGTCTTGAAAGAATGGTCTACGGAACCTTTGACCCTGTATGCGATTTACCCAAAACATCGCCAACACTCTGGAAAACTTCAAGTATTCATAGACTTCATGTCGGAGGCTCTTGCATCAATTGCTGCCAGACTTTAACCTTTAGCAAGCCAACAGAAATACCGAGATTTACGCATAGTAATAACTCAGCAAAAGCAGTGTATCAAGATCAATTCTTGACAACCGTACTATTACAAAATCAGAGGTCTAACGGTTAAAGTGAGCGGCGGCGAGTGACCTAGAACGTAGCGCGAAGACTCTCTACCGTCCGCTTCATCGACTTGTGTACGCCCAGCATGGGCGTGATCTAATGGGGTGAAA
>NZ_JBJPHU010000131.1:0-17443 GCF_052939515.1 Phormidesmis sp. 146-33 | reverse complement strand
ACTTCCCTCCTAGCTTCCTTTCTCGCTTTCCTGAGTTTTGTCAGTCAAGCAGGGGAACAGCCTCACCTCGTCCCCTGGAAACTCTAGACGGGTCTGCCCTGCGTGCCTTACGCCAACTGCTAGAACAAAAAGATCCCAGCAAACAATGGGGCAACCTCAAAAAAGTCCTCACCCCAGAAGGCGATTACCTCTGGCTCTGCGAACACCACGCCCGATCGTTCAAACCCTAAAACCATCCACTCCGCCAACGAAATTGTTCGATCGTTTGATCACCCTGTAAGGCTATGGCTCTTCATTGGTGAATTGCTCGATCACCGCTGGCTCAAGTCCAGTCAATTGAGCAACTTGAGCAACGGTCATACCAGACGCGATCAGATTCAACACCACTTGTTTTAACTGAGTCTCCGCTTGAATGGCGCGTTGGCGTTCCTGTTCGGCTTGTTGGCGCTCCTGTTCCGCTTGTTGGCGTGCGTATTCAGTATCGGTCAAAACCCGATTGCCCTGCTCGTCATACCAGCGCAGCCACAGGCGATCTCTTCGAGATACCCGCAAGGGGTCGATGCCTTCAAACTGACCTTGCCAGAGACCCAATCCTAGTTTGAGTTCGGGAATCCAGAGGCGATCGCTCTCAACAGATTGTTCTTGATAATGTCCGCCTGTCAGTTGAAAGAAGCGTAGTTGATTGGTGTAGCGGCTAAAAACAATGTAGTAAGGAACGCGCAAAATCTTTTCGTATACGTCCCATTTGCGCGGGGGCTTTTCTAAGGTGGGCTGTCCATTTTCATTTGAAACGACGGAGATTTCTGAAGATTCGGGGGCAGCGTTTTCACCCAGGTCTTCTTTTTCGGTGCCAGGTGACAAAAGCTCAATCACCACAAAGGGATGCACCGCTTCTTGCCACACTACGTAGCTAGAGCGCAGATCGGTATCATCATACAAACGAGGCACATCTAAGACCAGAAACCAGTCGGGGCGCTTGTGCCACTGAAGATGACGGACATCATAATAGAGATTGAGGTTGGTGCCTGTGAAGATACGATCGCTGGCATAATCAACCAACCGCAAAGTGCGACTCAAAAGTTGGGGCTGGAGGTCATGAAATTCGTCGGGCAAGCCGGGTTCCTCTGGGTCTTCACTGGGCAGATCATACATCGTCGGCAGGGTCTCTCTGGGCGACAAGGGCGGATCAGGTTGAAAGACGAAGGGAGGCATAAGGCGGCAAACAACAGGGCGATGACTTCTATTTTGCACGAAGGCTGGCGGTTAAAACCGCATCTATTAGAACGAAGTCTGCCTTGTAGTTTAGAAAAGGTGGCAGGTATATTGAATGCTTTCAAATACTTCATTACCGCCACATCAGGGATTTTCTGGTGAGAGGTCTAATCGTCTTAGTCGATTGCAAATAAACATCTTCTAGTAAAGTACTCGCGATTCGATCCCCCCTAGCCCCCTTTAAAAAGCTACGGTGTATACACAAGTCTATACTCACTTCGTTCTAGTCGGCTTCAGCCCCCTAAATCCCCCATTCTGGGGGACTTTAAGCAAAAAAGACTTCCAGAATTTAGAACCCTGATCAGCGTTCAAAGTCCCCCAAATTTGGGGGATTTAGGGGGCGAAGGATTACGGCAAGTACAGACCAATCGACTTGTGTATACACGGTAGCCTTGAAAAGAAGGGAAAATCAATACACAAATGGGAATTGAAATTAAGCGATCGACAAAATAACCTCAATTTGCAATCTACTGAGTCTGCCAAGAACAACGAGAACTATTAACAATTCCCCAAACCACCAGAAACAATTCTTTCATCCCTCATCCCTCCAAATTCTCTCTCACCCGACCGATTCGCAAAGAAACGTCTCATGCTAGAGTTCTGAAGTTATTGTCATTCTTCATCTTTTATGCCTTTCCCTCGATCTAGCGGCATCCTCTTGCACCCCACTTGTTTTCCTGGACGGTTTGGCATCGGCGAATTGGGTTCAGAAGCTCAGAAATTTGTAGACTTTATGGTCGATAGTGGGCAGCAGTTTTGGCAGGTGTTGCCGTTGGGGCCGACGGGGTATGGCAATTCTCCCTACTCGTCTTACTCGGCGATGGCTGGAAATCCTTTTCTGATTAGTCTCGAAGTGCTGCAAGATCAAGGCTGGCTCGAAGAATCGGATCTGTGGAACGTGCCCGATTTCCCGATCGACTGGGTAGATTTCGATCGCGTCACTGCTTTCAAGCTGCCTCTATTACACAAAGCCTGCAATCAGTTCAAAACTCAGGCGACAGCCGAACAGCAGCAAAAGTTTGCCGATTTTTGTCACAGTCGAGCTTATTGGCTAGAAGACTATGCGCTGTTTATGGCGTTGAAAGATGACCACGGCGGTGCAAGCTGGCACACCTGGAAGCCTGAATTAGCCAAACGCCAACCCGATGCAATGGTCGAGGCTCGCGAACGGCTGAATGCTGAAGTTTACTTCTACAAGTATGTTCAGTTTGAGTTTTTTCAACAGTGGGCTGAGGTCAAGAAGTGTGCGAACGATCGCAACATTCAAATCATTGGTGACATCCCCATCTATGTGGCTCACGATAGTTCTGATGTGTGGGCCAATCCTGAGAATTTTAGCCTGGATGAAAAGACGGGCGAAGCGGCGATGATGGCGGGCGTTCCTCCCGATTATTTTAGTGAGACGGGGCAACTGTGGGGCAATCCGGTTTACAACTGGGAGCATCTACAAGCAACGGGCTTTTCCTGGTGGATTCGGCGCTTTGAAGCCATGCTCGACTATGTGGATCTGATTCGGATTGATCATTTTCGTGGCTTTGAGGCGTATTGGGCGGTGCCCCAGGGCGAAGAGACTGCGATGAATGGCGAGTGGATCAAAGCTCCAGGCGAATACTTTTTTGAAACGCTCAATCAGAAGTTGGGCAGGTTGCCGATTTTGGCCGAAGATTTGGGCGTGATTACTCCAGAAGTGGATGCGCTGCGCGATCGCTTTGATTTCCCTGGCATGAAGATTCTGCAATTTGCCTTTGGTTCCGACCCTGGAAATCCCTTTTTGCCGTTCAATTTTGTTCGCAACTGTGTGGTCTATACCGGAACGCACGACAATGACACAACGGCTGGTTGGTATGACTCAGCATCCGATTGGGAAAAAGAGCAGCTTTATGATTATCTTGGCTGTATCAGTCCAGATGGGGTGCATTGGGATTTGATTCGTCTGGCACTGCAATCGATCGCCAATCAAGCACTTATCCCGCTTCAAGATTTGCTCGGTCTGGGCACCAATGCGCGAATGAATTTCCCAAGTACGGCAACGGGAAATTGGGGCTGGCGCTATCGAGGCGAGGCGCTCAATTCAGAAGTCAGTCAAAAGCTCAAAAAGCTGACCCATCTGACCGGGCGTTCTCCTGTTGTCGTCCAACCTTCGGATGAGGAAGAGGAAGCGTAGGCTGCGATCGATCCATTGGGTCAAAAATAATCTCATAATCACCTTGAGGATTGAGTCGAGTCAGCGCTTTGAGGTAGTCTTCGGCTTCTCCACGACGACGCAACCGAACGACGGCAATGTTTTGCAAATTGGCCAGTTTTTGAATGATGCACCACGGCGAAAGCTGATCTCGATATGTCATAGCTTCTAGAATCTGGTAATTTGGACAGGACAAGGTTTACCCAGAGGTTGCTTTGGGCGAAAAACTGTTGTGATAGAAATTCGACGAAATTCTTCGCTACGATTACCAATCCGGGCAGCCCCCTAAATCCCCCACGAGTGAGGGACTTTGAACCGGAGATCTTGCTCAAAAGTTCCCCAGAATTGTGGGGTTTGAGGCAGAAGCGCTGACTATCGAAGCCAAAAACTTGCATCGAATTCACGTTGCCTTAAGTGATTCAAAACTATGACGATTCGGCTACTTTTTTAAGTAGATTTCCGCCGCCCGGCTTCGCTGATTTTTCTAGAAGTTCTTGAGCGATCGCGTACCATTCTTCTCGCAGCGCTTTGTCTTTTTGGTCGTTGCTCAGTTCTTTGCCCCGACGATCGGGATATTTGTCGTAAAACTTTTCGTTGACCGATCGCACAAACTCACTGTAATCCAGCCCCAGTTCTCGGCAGCGGGTTTCTAGATAGTCGCCTCGACGCTGCTCTGCTGACGGAATTTTAGCCGGACTGGACGAAGACGCTAGTTTAGGCACCGCATTCAACAATCGCGGCACCGCCCACACGAGAACCCCAATCACCGCCCCAAACACAACGACTCGATAAACAATTTTGAGAACGCCAAGAACAGTAAATCTGACAACGCCAAAAATTCCTTTGAAGATTGCGCCCGTCACATAAGCGGTACTGCTGAGAACCCACATTGGAAATCGAAAAATATTGATTCCAGCATCTCTAGACGGATGAGTATTCACAACCGTGGTTTGTCGTCTGCGGCCCACCAATGCGATCGTATTTTGCTGCGTCAGAGAAGACACTTGAGACTGAACGGGCTGCGCCAGGTGTGGCTGAAGAACCTGTAAAACCTCCTGGGCGGATTGGTAGCGATCGCCGGGTCTATAATTCAACAAACGATTCATCACGTCGGCAAACTGAGGCGAAACGCTGACATAGCGCTGCCAAGTCCAATTCAAAGTGACGGGATCAAACAAGTCTTTGGGGTCGCGTCCCGTCAGCAACACAATGCAGGTCACCGCCAGAGAATACAAATCGCTGCTGGGATTGGCTTTACCTGTCTGGAGTTGTTCGGGGGCGGCGTAACCGGGCTTACCGACGAGCGTCTGGGACGCAACGGGTTGAGAAAGCTGGTTGGCAATGGCTCTGACAACCCCAAAATCAATGAGAACAGGCTGCTGATCGTGCGATCGCAAAATAATATTGTCGGGCGCAATGTCTCGATGAATAATCCCAATCGTATGAATGTAGGTCAACACGGGCAAAATCTGCTGCAACAGGGTGACCACTTCGGCCTCGCTAAAGGTAAACCCGCCTCGCTGACGATCGTCCAATAGCGTCTCATAGGTTTCGCCCTCGACATAATCTTGAGCCAAAAACAACAAGTCACGATCGACCGTGTGTACCTCAAACAATTCTCGAAAACGGGGAATCTGAGGATGACGAAGCTGATACAACACCCCCGCCTCTCGCGTAAACAAATCCTTGGCTTTTTGCAGCGCCGCCACTCCCTGATCTTGAGGCGCAAACTCTTTGAGAACGCAGGGTTCATTAAACCGATTAGTGTCTTGCACCAGATAAGTCCTGCCAAATCCGCCCTGTCCCAGGATGCGATCGACGCGGTATCGATTTTGAATCAGAGTGCCTGTGGGAAGCGGTGACTGCATAAGAGGGGATGAGGGATGAAACGGCTGGCGGATTTTTGACAGTTAGGATTTGGTCTAATTTAAGGTGAATTCGATGAAATTGTTTACTTCCTGCTGTTCGAGATATGCACGAGGGGTTGCAGCTTTAGAACGTGTCTTGAAGTCCCCTAGAATTGGCAGCTTGGGGGGCAGAAAATTTAGGTACCGAAGCGAGGAATTTCATCAAATTCACGTCTAATTAGAATAACGCTTTCCAAATTTACCATTGGTTTTTGAGTAGCGTCAGCAGAAAGGGGCGCTTTTTGCACTCGGCTTCGATGTCGTCTCAGGAATGTTGGACAATCAATGAAGAGACCTTAAGAAACAAGCCTGCCCGTGAAACGCCGCCAACTTCTCAAACAGCTTCTACAAACTTCGGGAGGACTGATCGCTGCCAGCTTTTTGGGCGGTTGTCAGTCGAAAGCGATCGACCCGTTGTTTCTCCTCAATTTGCTCAATCCTAACGATCGCCTACCTGATCACATCATCACGCCATTGAGTGAATTTTATGTGCAGTCCTATGCGCTGGCATCAAGGGTAGACGCTGAAACCTGGCAACTCAAACTGACCGGAGCCGTCAAACAGCCGATCGTCCTCAATTTTCAGGAAATTCTTGAGGCTCCGCAGGAATCGTTTTATCTGACGATGGAATGTATTGGCAATCCCGCAGGCGGCAATCTGATCGGCAACGCCCAATGGACAGGAACGCCGCTCTTACCCTTTTTGCAAAAAGCTGGAATTGATCAGGCAGCGATCGAGTTTGCCTTAAAGGGAGCCGATTTTTATGAAACCACGTTGCCAGCTTCAGAGGTGCTCCGTCCCGATGTGCGACTCGTCCATCAGATGAATGGTCAATCTCTGACCGCTGCACATGGCTATCCGGTTCGCATTTTGATTCCAGGACACTTTGGGCAAAAACAACCAAAATGGCTGGTCGAAATCGAGGCGTTGACGACCTCAAAGCGAGGCTTTTGGGAGCATCAAGGCTGGTCAAATACCGCAGAAATTCCGACCCATTCGCTGATGCGTCAGGTGCAAAACACGCGGGTCTGGAATCGTCACCATCAGGTCAATCTCAGCCGAGACGGTGAAACAGGTTGGCAAAAAGGCGTTTTGATCGCCGGAGTCGCGTTAGACAAATCTGCGCCCATTCAGTCGATCGAACTCAGTCTTGATGAAGGCAAAACCTGGCAACCCACCGATCAAAACCGTCCCGATTCTCCTCACGAATGGACGCTGTGGCGCTATCTCTGGCAACCAAACCAGCCTGGAAAATATACGCTACTCGCACGGGCAACCTCCGATCGCCAACAGCAGCCCTTAGAAGACAAAGACGGCAAAGACGGCAGTTCTGGCATTCTCAAAATTCAAGTCACACTAGACGCTTAGAATTGAGAATTAACTCACTTGCCGCCAGTTTTGATAATCTCTAGCCCCAGCGAGGCGCAAAGGAGCCACTGAGTTAATTCTTGGAACCGTTGGCTGAAACGATGGCACTAGGACGATAGCCGAAACGGTGCCTACGATCGCCATCAATGCCAATAGCCTGACGGTCATTTTGCCTGTCCATTGATACTTCATAAGTTTGAGGTAAGGACTGCCGATCGGCGACTTAGAAAACTTTCTGCAAAGATGATATTGCCGTCAAGATATCAATTCTTCGGCATTGCTAAATCGTGGGATGAATTGCCCCAAAGCGGCGGGAAACCCAAGGTTCAAAGTCGCCCAATTTTGGGGAATTTAGGGGGCGAAAAGATGGACACTTCCCACGCATTCATCCCTCCAATCAGCAACGCCCAATTCTTCTATTGGTCACCTTCTATCTGCGGGTCATTAGAAGTTCTCTTATGTAGCAATCTTGAATCATTTGTGAAAGTCTTCAAAGGGCAGGCTCTTAGCCTTTGATTGACGGCTAACCCCTAACGACCAAATTCTCACAACTCAAACAGGATAGCTATTCACTATCTATGCTAACTAATCCTCAAGGTATAGAATTGCGCGATACGATCGCCACCTACGAAGTTCCCCTGAAATCAAGAACTTAATCTTTATATAATTTGCGTGAAATCACCGTCTTCGCTCCGTGTCTTCAGGCTTCTCCTTATAAAGTGGAATGAAGGTATACGTCCGAAAAGTCATGATGGGTGAGGAAACGGGAGTGAGTCAAGGTCTCAGCCAGGAGAAGCTCAGTATTTATACTAAAGTTTCAGTAGTGATTCCTACAGTTGATCGAGCAGAAACGATCGGTGAAGCGATCGAACGAATTTTTGCAGGAACGGTTCAGCCTTTTGAAATCATTGTCGTCGATCAAAGTAAGAATGATTTGACCTACAACGCTCTATCAAAGTTCATTCAGTCTGGCAAAGTACGCTATCTCAAAGATGAAGGGTCGGGCGCTTCTAGAAGTCGAAATATTGGTTGGAGAAATGCATCTGGCGAAATTATTGCCTTCACTGATGATGATGCTCAAGTCGATTCACAGTGGTTAGAAACCATTCAGCGCACTTTTTCTCAGACGCATCTCAAAATTGGTGTTTTGGGGGGCAAAATTATTCCATCCTATGAGCAAAAAAATGCTAACTGGAGCATTCCTGAAAAGTGGGAATATCTTCTGCCTGCCTACGATCAGGGCGATCAGTTGAGCCTGTATCAAGCCGAAAATTTGCCAGCAGGGGTCAATTACTCGGTCTATCGATCGGTGCTAGAAAAGTTCTCTGGTTTTGATGAAAGTCTGGGGCCAAATGTAAGTCGAGGCATTCAAATTTATGGAGAGGATGCTGAGTTTGCTTTACGGTTACAACAAAACGGGTTCGACATTGTATATAACCCAAACTGCATTGTTCACCATCCTGTTCCTCTCAGTAGACAAACCCAAAACTTTTTAGAAAAGCGGTTGATTTCAGAAGGGGCAACCTATGTGTTTATGCAGACCAAAACCAACAGCAATTTGTGGGAATGTCTGGTAACGCTAGTCAAAAGTCTAGTCAGATATGCTCAGTGGTTTCTCAGTCGGAGAAGACAAAACGATCGACACTATCTCACCGGAAAAATCACAGCACTGCTCAAATGCGGACTGCTCAAACGACATCCAGATTCTCTCTAAACGATCGCCATACAATCAGCAAAGAACATCGGACTAAAGACGTTAGACGTTTGACATTGAACATTGGACGGAGGACGCTAAATTGAACGCTAAACGGAACCTCACGTGGATAAAGTTTCCTCACTTCGCTGTCTAAGACTTCTACCCGCCAACCTCCCAATTCTAGAGACTTTCAGAGGAGACTTCTGGTTCAATGTCTTTCATAAGCGGGGGAACTTATGGAGCATTCTTCCTATGTCCAACGTCTTCAGTTCCATGTCTAAAGTTTCCTCGACCTGATAGGTTGCAGTTGTAAATTTAGAAAGCCCGGAGATTTTTTACCCGGCGTTGCTGATTGGAGGGATGAATGCGTGGGAAGTGTCCATCTTTTCGCCCCCTAAATCCCCAAAATTGGGGAACTTTGAACCTTGGGTTTTCCGCCGCTTTGGGGCAATTCATTCCCTGATTCAGCAACGTTTTTTACCCTAACGGCTAGGGGTTGAATTGTTTCCATTGAAGACAAGGGAGGCAGGTAAGGGCGATCGTTCTCCTATGGTGTAGCCTCGCGATCGAATCAGTTTCTGTAAATGTGCGACTCGATGTTTGGAGGGGGGATGGGTGGCCAAAATTGCGGTTAAGTGCGATCGTTCTTTTTGCCCCATTCGCTCAAAAAAGTCGGTGGCTCCGGCGACCTGTCCATAAGTGGCTTGCAGCAGGGTCAGACCTAATTCGTCGGCTTGCGTTTCTTGGCGTTGAGAAAATCTGGCTTGACTGAGTGCAACTGCACTAGAAGTGGCGATCGACTGCAACGATCCGGCATCTCCCACAAAGACAGAGAATGCTAACTGTAGCAGTAATCCCTGTCCAATTCCCCGAAGGTGATCACGATGGGCAAAGTGTCCCAATTCATGTCCCAAAATCATCATCAACTCATTCTCAGATTTGACTTCTTTGAGTAACCCCTGATAGATAAGAATACGATCGCCAGGGATAGCTGCTGCATTGATCGTTGGTTCTGGAATGTATAAAACTTGATAATCGCGTTTTTGATCGCTGGACTGTTTTGCTTTGAGGCGATCGAGCAGTTGGTTGAGGGTGTCTTGAGTGGGCGAAGGTTGAGATAGTTTCTCGTAAGTTGGGACAATCAGCGCTCCCAGTCTCTGCTCGACACTAGGCGGAATCCACCAAACGATCGCATTCACCAGCGCTGACATTGACCAAAAGCCAACCAAAATAACGCTGAACATCAAAGCCGCCAGTTTGAGCAGTTGGGGGCTTGATGGGGGAGGATTGCGATCGCTGTAAGCGGCCGTACCAGGGGCAAGTTTGATTGGAGGCATAGCACGTCAGGTTAGTTATTGCTCTTGACAGGTCGAAAAGGCTGCAAAAAGTTGAGCAACTGATGCAGGTGACGCGACTGAACCCACAAGCGACCTTTGCCACTAAAGCGACAGACTAACCCCTCCCCGCCAAAGAGTCCGGTTCTCAGTCCCCTAAAGGATAAGCCACCCATCATTTCAACCTGATAGCTCAACGTGTCTTCAAAGGCGGCAACATAGCCCGTGTCCACAACATAAGAGCCGTCTACCGGAATTTCGAGAACTGCTCCGTAGGAACTGAACCAGAGATCACCCGTGCCGCTGGCTTTAATCAAAAAGAGCGATTCGCCACTAAAAAAGCCTTTCATACCCTGAAATTTTGTGTCAAGCGTGACGGTTGGGCTACAGGCCACAAATCCAGATGACTGCACCATCAGAGCATTGCCGTTGAGAGCATAGTGTTTTAGATCGCCCGGTACGCCAGGGGAAACCAAGAGATCACCCGATCGCTGCTTGGCGGTAAATTCGCTGACAAACAAGGACTCGCCGCCTATCATGCGACCCAGGCTTTTCATCAGTCCGCCTTGCATTTTGGACTTCATCTGAATGCAGCTATCCATTGCGGCCAGGGCACCTGACTCAACGAGGACGGTTTGATCAGGTCGAAGTTTGAGTTTCAAAGAGGCATACGCGGGAGCGTGTTGGATATCGTAGGCGATTGGGTTGGACATAGAGGGATGAGGGATGAGGGATGAGGGAGAACGTAGGTTGATTAGCGGGCGGGTAGCTGACTGCCGATCATGCGTCCAAATGCGCTGGGGTTGTGGGTTTGGCAGAAGAGGCGACCTTTGCCTTGAAAGCGGCAGACTAGACCTTCTCCGCCCATCAGGGTGCCTAGCCAGCTTTTGTTGACTCTGGTAATGGAGAAGTTTAGGCTTTGCTCAAAGGCGACGATGTGACCGGTATCGACAATGTATTCGCCATCGACTTCGATTTCGTAGATGCCGCCAAACGAGCTGAGGAGAATTAGCCCCTGACCTGTGACGTTGAGCCAGAAAATTGACTCGCCCGAAAAGACGGACTTGAAGCCTTGGAATCCCAGTTCTATATCGACTCCAGGTGTGCTGGCGAGGTAGCCTGTTGATTGCACGATCAATCCGGTGGAGGTGAGTTGGTAGGGGAGAATGTCGCCAATTAGCTTGGGGGCTAGATAAACTTCACCTGCGCTGGTGCCCGATCGAAACACGCTCAAAAATAGCGACTCGCCGGCCACCATCCGTTTGAGTCCGCCCAACAGTCCGCCGCCTTTGCCCTTTCTGAGCGTGGTGCTGACGTTGAGAAATCCGCTCATGGCAACCATTGATCCGGCTTCGGCGACCAGTTCTTCTTGAGGATCGAGATCAATTTTGGCGATCGAACTATCGGGTTGATGTAAAACTTCGACTTGCATGGGTTTCCTTAAATGTGTGGGTCGATCAGACACGAATTGCTAACGCACTTTAGTTCGCAAAAACCGCACCAGCCCGCCAATACTGCGAGATTGAAGGTAGATTTCTCCTTGTCCAGAGAGCCGATTCACCAGCCCTTCTCCAGAGGTGACGGAGCCAATCAGACCACCTGATAAGCCGACTTTCATTTGAATGCCAGGGTCGTATGCCACGAGATGCCCCGAATCGACAATAAAATCACCTTTGATCTGCTGTTTGGTCAGACCGCCGTAGGCTCCAAAGAAAACGAGTCCGTTGCCGCTCAACTTGAGTTTGAACAATCCCTCACCCGCCAGCCAACTCGAAAACCCTGCCCAATGTACGCTCATTTTTACGCCTCCGGCATGGGCAATATAGGCACCGGGTTGAAAGCAAATTTCGCGGCCTTTCAGTTCTAAAGCCAGCATGTCGCCGATCATCGACTGCGTTAGCACCAATTCCAGAGGCTTTTGAGTGGGATTGGTAAACTTGTTGACAAACAAAGACTCGCCCCCAAAAAACTTTCTGACTAGGGCTGGAATCAAGCCACCCGAAAACTCAGTTTGCATTGACAATTGGGCTGCCATACTGGCCATGGCTCCTGATTCTGCGGTTAGGCTTTCTCCAGGGTTGAGCGTGACAAAGACAGCAGCAAAAGCGGGCTTGTAGCGGATATCGTATCTCACAGCGATTTCCCTGCGATGAAGGTTATTTTGTCGTCAGTGTGCCCCGATCGCTTGCACTGATCACGACTGTTGATAGCAACCAGAAAAGGGGCGATCGTTCCGCATAAATTTGCAGAAGATCAGACCTTCTTTTTTAGGATGCCTTTGCGATGTGCAACTAATTCGCCCTCATCCCAACCCTTCTCCCCAGGGTGGTTTCATACAAGGAAAAAATAGTGAGGATTTTTGATTCCTTCGTTGAGGTTCGCTCAAAGTTGCGAACGCTACGCGCCACAAAGTGTTCGCAGAGACTGAACAATCAGGCTTCCGGGTTTCCTTTTGGTGTACGAAACCACCCTGCTCCAAAGTGATTCAAGAGGGATACTTCCTCGTGCAACAGAACAAAGTTCTCCCTCATCCCTACCAAATCCCCCGCTTTCCAGACGGTCTGACCGTCATCCAATTCGTTCGAGCCATCGCCAACTGTTCGGGGGTGAGCTTTGCCCCAGTCAGATTAGCCCCACAAAGATTGGCTCCCCGCAGGTTGGCATTGAGCAGATAGGCACCACTGAGATCGGCCCCCCGCAGGTCGGCTCCTTCTAAATCAGCATTATTAAGATAAGCCTTAATCATATTGGCATCTCGCAAATTGGCTCGACCGAGGTTTGCCCGCCCAAAGTCTGTGCCCAACAGGTTTGCCCCTTGCAGGTTGACCCGGCTCAAGTTTCCCTGATGAAAGACCGCTCCTGATAAGTTGACCCGTGGCAAAATCAGCGCTGCCAGATCATAGGAGGCAAAATCGCGCTTGCCCTTGCTGTAGTAGCTTTGTAGGCTCTGAGAATCCAGCTTTTGAGGTGCTTTTGTCTGTTCTCCAGAGGTGCCCGTCCGCCCGCTAGAGTCGCGATTTTTGGTGCCCATGCCCGAAGGTTTGGCGGCCATGACCCGATTGCGAGCAGCACCCGACTGCAAACTAGTCGATTCAGTGCGGCTTTGTCGAGCGCGGATGGCCATCGCAGCACGAGCGGCCGGCGAGGAAGAAGGCTGGGAGTCAGGCTCCGATCGCTCAATCCCCCGGTGTCCGGGTCTGGGATTGACGCTATTCATACTGTTGGCGAGGCTGTCGAGATACGGCTCCAAATCCAGCGCCCGAAAGATATCATTGGCGTTTTGATAGCGGTGACGCACCGAGACTTCCAGCATTTTCTTTAAGACGCTGGCAAAGTGATCGCTGACTTGGACTTGCTTTTGCCAGACGAGTTCACCCGTTGCGGGGTCGTAATCCAAATCCTTGGGCGACTTTCCGGTGAGTAGATAAATGCAGGTAACACCAAGCGCGTAGATATCACTGGCATAGACCGGACGCATCGCCATCTGCTCCGGTGGGGCAAAGCCGGGAGTGCCGATCGCATAAGAAGTCAAAGCAGTCTGTTCAGAGAGACTTGCAGAGGCGGCGTTGACCTGATTTTTGACGGCTCCAAAGTCGATGAGGACAAGTTTACAATCGTGCGATCGCCGAATCAGATTGGCAGGCTTGATGTCACGGTGAATGACTTGATGGCTATGAATATATTGCAGAACAGGCAAAAGTTCGCTGAGAAACTGCTTGACCCCAGCTTCACTAAAAGGCTGTCCCGATCGCTTAATCTCTTGCTGAAGGGTTGCCCCACTAATATATTCTTGAACTAGATAAAATTCTTGGCTGGCATCAAAATAGTCAAGCAGGCGAGGGATCTGGGGATGATTGCCAATTCTACCCAGGGTTTCGGCTTCTCGCTGAAAGAGTTCTCGTGCCATTTCCAACACATGGGGAGCCGTCGCCGTCGGGCGCAATTGCTTGATCACGCAGTTAGGCTGTCCGGGCAAAGATTCGTCCCGCGCCAAAAAAGTAGCCCCAAAGCCGCCCTGACCCAATGCATGTAGAATTCGATAGCGATCGCGGAGCAATAGCTTTGAACCACAAGCCTGACACAGTTCAGCGTGGAGTAGATTTTCAGGATGGGAACAGAGTGGATTCAGGCAGTAGCTCATTCGGCATTACCCGTGTTGGTGGTGACTACTGGGATATTGCTACCCTACCCTTATTATCTGGGCATGGACGATATAAAGTAGTGTGAATTGTGCCGCAAATCTTTGAAGAATTGCTAAAGTTGCTTGCTGGTGATTTAGGTAGTGAGGATTTGACGATATTCAGATTTCCATCTTTAGGAAGACTCCTAATCATAGAGAATACCCAGAAATTTAGGGTCTGCAAACAACCATACCGCGAACTTTCCTCCAGTGATTGGCTGGTTTTTGGTAATTAGAGATCTTAAAGGCAATCGCTAGGAGCAGAAAGTCACCTAGATAACACAGGTTAAAGTTGTGTCGTTCTGGCAGTCTGGGCGACGATCGTGCTCCTCATTCGATCACTTGCTTCCGT
The DNA here is from genome assembly GCF_052939515.1 of Phormidesmis sp. 146-33. Taxonomy (NCBI): domain Bacteria; kingdom Bacillati; phylum Cyanobacteriota; class Cyanophyceae; order Leptolyngbyales; family Leptolyngbyaceae; genus Phormidesmis; species Phormidesmis sp. 146-33. The sequence goes on along the minus strand of NZ_JBJPHU010000131.1, from coordinate 3,152 downwards.
CATCTATTAATGGATACTTCCACTCAAGCGAATTTCCGCACGGTTAGAGAAAGTTGACTTTATTTTCAATAGGGCCGGCTCAAAAGCAGGGGTCTATTTTGGAAGGATGTCAGCAAATTCAATGAGGTCTTTTTATTTTGCTCCGCTTTAAATAATCGAGGCTTGACAGTTCACAAAGTAACGTCACTTTAGAACTGACTGAGGATGAATAGATCGATCGGGACGAGTCTGCAAAATTCCGCTTTGCTCCCTCCTTGAGCGGTAGAATGATTCAGATTGACATCGGTCAAATTGGCACATCAAAAGCAAGCTACATGCGTATTTCTTTGAACTGGCTGCGCGAACTCGTGGATATTTCTCTGACTCCGGAGGCGTTGGCGGATCGGCTGACGATGGCGGGGTTTGAGGTCGAAGAGATTGAAGACCGACGCACCTGGGCAAATGGGGTCGTCGTCGGTAAAGTGCTGGAGCGAGATCCTCATCCCAATGCCGATCGCTTGAGTGTGTGTCAGGTTGATATTGGAGCGGGAACGCCGTCTACGATCGTCTGTGGTGCGGCTAATGTGCGGGCTGGCGTTTATGTCCCGGTGGCGACGTTGGGCACTTATTTACCCAAAGTTGATCTAAAGATCAAGCCAGCCAAGCTGCGGGGCGTTGCCTCGGAGGGCATGATCTGTTCGCTGTCAGAGTTGGGGCTGACTAAGGAATCTGAGGGAATTCACATTTTTGAGGACGCGAACACCTCTGGTGCAGAAAGCCTGAGCGTTGGCAGCGATGTGCGTCCTTTATTGGGGTTGGATGATGTCATTCTCGATCTGACTTCGACCGCTAATCGGGCGGATGCGTTGAGTATGGTTGGGGTGGCGCGAGAAGTGTCCGCTTTGACGGGAGCCACGCTGAGACTTCCAGAAGCGGCGGAGCCGACGATTCGATCTGGGGGCAATTTAGCGGTCAAGGTTTCAGATTCTCAGGCTTGCCCGACTTATATTGGGACGGCGATCGAGGGCGTAAAAATTGCCCCTTCTCCTCTATGGCTACAACAGCGCCTCCAATCGGCAGGCATTCGTCCGATCAGTAACGTTGTCGATGCGACCAACTACATTCTGTTGGAATGGGGACAGCCGCTTCATGCCTTTGATGGCGATCAATTAATGTCGGTTGCAGGAAGTGAGAAGCTGGCAATTGGAGTCCGGTTTGCTCAGTCGGGTGAATCGCTGAAGACGCTAGATGGACAAACCAGAACGCTTCAAGAACAAACGCTGGTGATCACCGCAAACAATCACCCTGTGGCCCTCGCGGGTGTGATGGGAGGTGCCGACACCGAAGTAGGCGAAGGAACGCAGAATTTGATGCTGGAGGCGGCTTTGTTTGATTCGGCGATCGTTCGGCGATCGGCGCGTTCTCAAGGGATGCGGACGGAAGCATCGGCGCGGTATGAACGGGGAGTCAATGTGGCAGAGCTAGAAACTGCCTGTCGTCGAGCTTTACAGCTAATTACACAACTCGCGGGTGGGGCGGTGGTCGCTCAAGAAAAGGCCGATGCGCGTCAGGATGAAACTCGGACGATCGCCCTGCGGCTAGAGCGCGTCAATCAAGTGTTGGGCATGGTGGATTTAGGAGAGGAACTGGGCGATCTTCAGGTCAAAGATATTGAGAAAACCCTGACGGCGCTGGGCTGTCAACTGGCTCCCACAAATAAGCCGGAAGTCTGGAATGTCACCGTTCCGCCCTACCGCAGTCGAGATTTGGAGCGGGAGATTGACCTGATCGAGGAGATTGCGCGGCTGTATGGCTACGACAATTTTTGTGACACGTTGCCTGCCAAAAGTGAACCGGGATTTTTGTCGATCGAACAGGTGATCACCCGCAAACTTCGCGAAGCCTTGAGAGGAGCAGGTTTGACGGAGCTAATTCACTACTCGCTGGGCAAGCCGGGAGCCGATCGAGAAGTCGTGCTGGCAAATCCCTTGTTCACCGAATATTCTGCTCTACGGACTGATTTGATTGCTGGCTTGATCACCGCTTTTCAGTACAACTTAGAGCAGGGCAACGGGGCGCTGAATGGTTTTGAAGTGGGGCATGTGTTCTTTTGTGAAGAAGACGGATTGACCGAAGCCGAATTCATCGCCGGAATTTTGGGGGGCGACCCAACGGAGGGCAAATGGGTTCGGAGTGGACGCGAGCAGCCTTTGACGTGGTTTGAGGCAAAAGGCTTGCTGGATGCGGTCTTTAAGCGAGTCGGATTGGCGGTGGAATATCAGCCCGATCGCCGTGATCCCCGCCTGCATCCGGGTCGGACAGCTTCTCTGTGGGTGCGGGGCAATCGATTGGGAACCTTTGGACAACTCCATCCTCAATTGCGTCAAGAACGCGATCTGCCCGATGAGGTTTACGTCTTTCAGCTAGATTTGAATGTGGCGATCGACCAGTTAGATCAAGACGAAGCGCTAATTCCCATTTTTCAGCCTTACTCGACTTATCCGCCGTCCGATCGCGATCTGGCTTTCTACGTGTCTACCGATGTGTTGGTGGCTGACCTGGAGCGATCAATGGTCAAAGCCAGCGGCAAACTGCTCGAATCGGTGACCCTGTTTGATGAATATCGGGGCGATCGGGTTCCAGAAGGACAGCGTAGTTTGGCGTTTCGGTTGGTGTATCGAGCGGACGATCGCACCCTCACTGATGAAGATATCGAGCCAGTGCACCAAAAAGTCCGAGAAGCACTAGTCGAAAAATTTCGCGTAGAACTGAGAAGTTAGGAATCAAGTTAGGAATTAGAGCCATGCCCAAGTATGTGATGTGGGGAAGCTACTGTGAGGATGTTCTCGAAAAGCGATCGCCTTACCGTCAGGCTCATTTAGATGGCTTGGCAAAGCAAAAGGAAACTGGAGTGTTGATGACGATCGGGCCTACCAAAGATGTCACCAAAGTTTTTGCGCTCTACGAAGCTAACGATGAAGCAACAGTGCGTCAGTTAGTCGAGTCTGACCCCTACTGGCAAAACGGCATCTGGACAGAATACGACGTAAAAGAATGGATTCAAGCGATCTAAGCCTAAAGAAACGTGAATTCGATGAAATCTTTCGCTGCGGTTGTGAATCCAGGCAGCCCCCTAAATCCCCCACGAGTGAGGGACTTTGAACCCAAAATCT
>NZ_JBJPHU010000002.1:152685-154139 GCF_052939515.1 Phormidesmis sp. 146-33 | reverse complement strand
GTCTGCGCTCCTACGGCGTGATCGCTGCTTAATTTTGTCCGAAGTGTTGATCGAAGAATTTGTGTTGCTCGATGCGATCGCCGAACCAGCCTTCACATAATCAATTTGCAGCAGATTTGAGACGTAGATGATTTTGCAACTATAGTCCGTCTGGCTCTCCGCCGTGAGTAATCTAAACGTCGTCCATTGAATACCTTGGAGGGCGATCGCTGTCGTTGCTAAAGCGGCAGAAGCTGCGATGACCATCTGACTGTGCCTGAACGTTCTTTCTATTTTCGTACCCTTCCAAAGCTCGATCGTTACAGTCTCCTGTCGGTGTTTTTGGGCGATCGTCATTAGAGCTAAAGCATACCAATGTAGCAATTTGCTCATCTGCAACTGCCCGCACTGCAACCAGAATGACATCAAGCTACAAGTCAGTATAAGCCAGTAGATCTCAGGTCTGAACTCAGGTAGCAAGGGGATTTGATAAAGGTGTAGAGCAAGTAATTCCGGGGAAAGGTTTTTTATGACTTCATTTCAAGAACTCAATGCCTCTCTGAAGGCTTCTAGTGCTCAGTGGGTGGCAGACGAAACGCCACTCTCAAATCTAACGCAGGCTGAAAAGGCAAGGCGCTTGGGTGTCGTAATCAATCGGGCGGCGCTGGCGAAAGCGATGGCTCCTCGCGCCCAAGTGGACGTACCCAAGTTTGATCGAGAAGTGGACTGGCGCAACCGTAATGGCAATAAGGTTACACCTGTTAAAGATCAAGGAGGATGTGGTTCTTGCACGTCGTTTAGTGTCGTGGGATCGGTCGAGTCGATCGCGCTGATTGAGTTGGGGCGATCGCTCAATCTGTCTGAAGCGGATCTACATTTTTGTTCGAGTCATGGGGCAACCTGTGACGGCTGGTGGCCGGATGCCGCCTATGAGTCTTTTAGAACTCGCGGCGTGACCGATGAAGCCAATTTCCCCTACACCAATGCGTTTAACGGCTCGAATCCGGTTTGCAATGTTTCGGCAGATCGAGAATCTCATGTGGTCAGAATTACGGCATCAACGGTGCTTCAAAGTGCCGTTGCCCGTAAGAACTGGCTGACTCAGGTGGGACCCTGTGTGGCTACCTTTCACGTTTTCGACGACTTCTTCTCCTATCGTAACGGTGTTTACCATCACGTCTCAGGCTCGGAGGTCGGCTTGCACAACGTGGTGATCATCGGCTATTCGGAAGCGGAGCAATGCTGGATCTGCAAGAACTCTTGGGGCACAGGCTGGGGAATGCAAGGCTTCTTCAAAATTGCTTACGGGGCAGCAGGCATTGATACGGAGTTTCCATTCTGGACGGCTCGTGGCGTGAAACTGCCTCCCCCTCCACCAGATAATGGTGTACGGTATGACGGCATCTGGGTGCCTGCTAAGGATGGTAGACCAATCGTTTGGGGCTGGACGTTTGAGGATTTCCAGAAGAAGAATG